>CACYDD010000001.1 GCA_902773065.1 uncultured Ruminococcus sp.
TCAAAACGCGGCAAAGAATTTGACTTTATAAAAAAGTAGCGACCGTAGGGAGCGGCTACGCGAATTCCCTGCGCACGTGGTGCGCCGAATACTTGACAAATGCGTGTAATGCGTATATGATGTGATTGACGGAGGTGACGGTTATGAGGTTTCGAGAAGTGGAAAAAATAATTCTTGCTGATGGTTGAACATATAAAACTACAAAAGGGTCTCATAATCAATACATACATCCCACAAAACCCGGCAAAGTTACAATACCAAAACATCCTGGAGACCTTGATCCGACAACTGTAAAATCGATATTCAGGCAGGCAGGACTGCAATAAGTCTTTTTTCCTTGCTTCGTATAAAAATTAATCAATGGGGGTCTTAGTATGAAACTTGTATATCCTGCATATTTTACACCACTTGAAAAGTCCGATGGCTATTGTGTCACATTTCCCGATCTTCCCGGCTGCGTAACACAGGGCAAAAATCTTGCTGAAGCAATAGAAATGGCAACAGATGCTGCTTCCGGATGGGTGCTTGATGAGTTGGAGGACGGAAAATCTGCTCCAAAAGCTTCAAAAGTCAATGAGATTAAGGTTGAACAGGACTGTGATTTTGTCAATGCGATTGTTCTTGATATGGATGCCTACAGTGAAAAATACGGTAATAAAGCCATTCGCAAAAATTGTACGATTCCTGCATGGCTCAATACGATTGCCGAAAAAAGCAATGTCAATTTCTCTGCTGTTTTGCAGTCTGCCTTGATTGAAAAGCTTGGTCTCGGCACTTAATCACTACAGCGTTGCGAAAGAAATTTTATGATCATAGTGGATTTTTTGATGATAGTGTGATATGATATTCTTATCATTACATAGATACGGAGGACAAGAAAATGAATATCACACTTTTGGGCTGCGGCAGATGGGGTTCGTTCATCGGCTGGTATCTTGATAAAATCGGACACAATGTTACGATCTGGGGACTTTCGGATGCGCCTCAGCTGATCGAGTTGAAAGAAACGCGCAAAAACAATATGCTGACTTTCAGAGAATCGATCAATATTACAGATGATCTTGAAGCAGCAGTAAACAGTGCGGAGGTACTGATTATCTCTATCAGCTCTCAGGCGCTGCGCTCCTTTTTGCAGACACTGATCCGGCATGATTTGAAAGGAAAGAAAATCGTGCTTTGCATGAAGGGCATTGAGGTGGCTACCGGCTGCCGCCTGACACAGGTTGTTGAGGAATATGTCACAGATGAAACACAGGTGGCTATCTGGGTAGGTCCGGGACATCCACAGGATTTCAGCAAGGGAATCCCGAACTGCATGGTCATTGATTCGAGGCATGAAGAACTCAAATCGTTTCTGATCAAGGAATTTTCAAGCGATCTGATTCGCTTCTATGTCGGTCAGGATCTGATCGGCAACGAAATCGGTGCAGCAGCGAAAAATACGATCGGTATTGCCGCAGGTATGCTGGACGGACTCAACCGTTCATCGCTGAAAGGTGCATTGATGTCGAGAGGTACAAGAGAAATTTCAAGACTGATCAAAGCAATGGGCGGCAACGAGCTTTCGGCATATGGTTTATGTCATCTCGGTGATTATGAAGCAACGCTTTTTTCTCAGTACAGCCACAACCGCAGTTTTGGCGAAAAATTCGTAAAAGGCGAAAAATATGGTCTGCTTGCAGAAGGCGTTGACACAACAAAGGCACTTGTGCTTCTCGGACAAAAATATCATGTTGACCTTCCGATCTGCAACGGTGTCAACGATGTCATTGCAGGAAAGCTGACTGCCGATGAGTCTCTTGCTGATATGTTTATCAGAAGTATCAAAGCAGAATTCTGATTGCTGATCGGACATATCTGCCATTATGACTGCCGTAAAACACGCCCCCGACAAAGTGTCCGAGACTTTGTCGGGGGCTGTTTATTGAGGATGAAACAGAAGCGATTTGTATAGATGATGATGTAAAAATCAAGCAAAATCAACGAAATTTTAAACTTCTTTGTTATAATGGTTGAAAACATCAGAAAGGATATGGTATAATTTTATTGTATAAAGTGATTGTCCGCAGTGAAAAAGAAACGGACAGTTCAAAAACAGAGAATGTTGAAATACTATAATTGTGTAATGATTTTCATAAAAGCAGGTTTGAAATAAAAGCCTGCTTTTTGAATATGTTTGATGAAGGAGGTTTTTGCATGAAAATCAGTTATAAAAAAATCACAGCCGTTGTTCTTGCGGCAACTCTGGGATTTGGTTCTGCGGTACTTAGTGCCTCTGCCTACAGAGATACGTTTCAAACGAATTCCAATATTGAAAAACAGAATTATGTTTTCTGGCAACACAATGCATGGAACTGGTCTGCACCGGTTGAATCCTATCTCATCACGACAGATGACGGGTTTATGAAATTCCAGCCCGTTTTTGATGAAACACTGTACGAAATCAAGCCGGGCGAAATTGAAAACGACAGTACTACAAAACAATATACCGCAGAATATTACGGTGATGATTACCGCTTCGTCCGCAGTGTTGATATTGATGCCGAGCTTCCGCTTTTCGGCGGATTCTATGCAGGGGAGGACGGCTATTATCTGATTACGGGGCAGAATAATCCCGATGAAGATGATACCGTTGAAGTGTTCCGCATTACCAAATATGATAAAAACTGGAATAAAGTCGGCTCAGATAGTCTGTATGGTGTCAATACCACAAAACCGTTTGATGCGGGCAGCTGCAGAGTGGCAGAATATGGAGATTATCTGATCATCAGAACCTCCCATGAAATGTATCACGATACGAAAGGGATCAATCATCAGTCGAATGTTACCATACAGTTCGATAAAGTTAATGTAAAAATTACCGATTCCCTTACAGCTATTTCCAACAACAAACTGGGCTATGTCAGCCATTCCATGAACCAGTTTGTAAAAATTGACAACAATAAAATTGTTTCTGTCGATCATGGAGATGCAGTCCCGCGTTCGATTGCTCTCATGCAGTATCCGTTTGATGTGACCTCGGGAAAATTCACCCCGACCTATTCTGAGCCGGCTGACCTGACAAATGTTGTTACTTTCCCTGATTCAGATAACTATAACATTACAGGAACATCTGTGGGCGGTTTTGAATATTCCGATTCATCCTATCTTATTGCAGAAAGCATGGTAGATATGGACAGTTACAAGCAGGATGACGATAACCGCGAAACAACCACAAGAAATATTTATATTTCTGCCGTTTCAAAATCTGATCATACTGTTACCACAAAGCAGATCACCGATTATGAGGAAGGTAAGCTGACGGCTTCAACGCCTCACTTTGTTAAAATTTCGGACAACAGATTTGTTCTGATGTGGAGTTCGAGAACCTTCGGCGAGTATGAGGAAAATATCAAAGTCAATACCGGAACGATCTATACAATTAACCTGGATTCACAGCCGACAGGCGAAGTATTCTATGTGGAGCTTGACGGCGAGGGAAATATGATCTCCGATATCAAGACCTATGTGGGTTATCTTTCCGATTGTGCACCGATTTACAAAGATGATAAAATTATCTGGTATGTGACAGAAAACGGTGAAACCACATTTGATATCATTGATCTGAATGAAACGGAAGAGAACTCACAGCCTGAGGAAAGCTCACAGCCCGAGGAAATTTCAGAACATGAGGAAAGTTCACA
The DNA here is from genome assembly GCA_902773065.1 of uncultured Ruminococcus sp. Taxonomy (GTDB): domain Bacteria; phylum Bacillota; class Clostridia; order Oscillospirales; family Acutalibacteraceae; genus UBA1213. Next base: position 3,684 of record CACYDD010000001.1, read on the forward strand.
GCCTGAGGAAAGTTCAAAAGCTGAGGAAAGCTCACAGCCCGAAGAAAGTTCAGAGCCTGAGGAAAGTTCAGAGCCGGAAGAGAGTTCACAGCCGGAAGAAAGTTCAGACCCGATTGAAAAACCAACATTTGAATATGAGGAAAATGCTGACGGAAGTATTGCGCTGACATGGTATAACGGAACAGAAGAAAAGATTGAAATTCCCGAAAAGATCGACGGTAAAACTGTAACAGCGATTGCAGACGGTGCTTTTTTTGCAAATGAGATTCCAACGGAAATTACCATTCCCGAAACAGTAAAAATAATTGGCAGGGATGCTTTCCGTCTCTGCACCAATCTTGAAAGCATTACTATTTCCGACAAGCTTACCTCTATCGGTGAGGCAGCTTTTCTGAATTGCCAGAGCCTGAAAAGTATCACATTGCCAAAGGGGATCACAGCGATTGAAAACCAGACATTCGGCAACTGCACAAGTCTGACATCACTGACGATACCCGAAACTGTGACAAGTATTGGATCATATGCTTTTGTGGGTGCAGGACTGAAAAATATTACGATCCCCGAAACGGTGACAAGCATAGGGGAGTATGCATTCGGTTATGATTACGATACGGAAACCAACACATTTGTAAAAACATCTGATTTTACAATTTACGGAAACGCAAAATCCGCAGCAGAAACCTATGCGGCAGCAACTGACATCAAATTTGTCGGTTCATCCTCTGCAGCTGATACAGCAACAAAAATCACGCTCAGCCAAACTGCACTTACCCTTGAAACGGGCAAATCGGCAACACTCCTTGCAACAGTGACTTCAAACAATGTCGCAAACCAGTCTGTGACATGGTCAACAAGCGATAAAAAAATTGTGACGGTTTCAAAAGGAAAAGTAACAGCTGTCGGAGTCGGCACAGCAACGATTACTGCAAAAACGGCTGACGGAAAAACAGCGGTTTGTACCGTGACGGTGACAAATTCCACATCAACCGTCTCAAAAACAGCAATCAAGACAGTAACCCTGAAAACAACAAGCTATACCTATGACGGAAAAGCAAAGAAGCCGGGGGTGACAGTAAAGGATGCCAAAGGGAATGTGATTCCGGCTTCCGGTTATACGGTAAATTATACCAATAATGTAAATGCAGGCACAGCAACAGTTACAGTGACAGGGAAGGGCAATTACAACGGCACGGTGAAAAAGACCTTTAAGATTTTAAAGAGTATCAAATCAGCAAAACTTTCCGGTGTAAGTTCCTCCTACAAGTATACAGGCAAGACGATCACACCGGCTGTTACCGTTAAGGACGGCAGCAAAAAGCTTGTGAAGGGTACAGATTATACCGTATCTTATAAAAATAATAAGGCAATCGGTACGGCAACGATCACCATCAAGGGAAAAGGCAATTACAGCGGAACAACAACCAAAACATTCAAAATCATTCCAAAAACTGTTACGCTAAAATCTGTAGCTTCTCCGAAAACCAGACAACTCAAGGTCAACTGGAAATCTGACACTGCCGTTACAGGATATGAAATTCTTTATGCTGCCAACAAGAATTTCAAAAGCAGCAAAAAGAAAACCATAAACAAAACGAAAACCGTCTCTGCGGTAATCACAGGTCTGACCAAGGGCAAGACTTATTATGTTAAGGTACGGGCTTACAAGACAGTAAACGGCAAAAAGGTTTACGGTGCATACAGTTCTGTAAAATCTGTAAAAATCAAATAACATTCACTGAAAAGGCAGGCAGTGCGTCACAGCACAGGACTGTTTCAATGTGGTAAGATGTTAGTAGACCGATATTTTTGAAAGGATGAAAAAAATGGAGAGAAAATATAAAGTATTGTCTGTTTTTGCGGCTGTTCTGATCTCAGCTGCAATGCTTGGCGGCTGTGATCTGTTTTCCGGATTTGGTTCGGGCGGCAAGGACTCAGAGAGCAGTGTGACAGTTTCGGATGCGGGAAGTTCCGAGGAATCTGAAGAGTCACAGGAATCGGCAGAGGAAAGCAGTGACGAGTCTTCTGAGGAGGAATCATCCGAAGAATCCGAAGAAAGTACTGACGAAAGTACAGAGGAAGAGGAATCATCCGAGCTTAGTGATGATACCGAAACAGAAGAAAGCAGTGAGGAAGAATCTGTGGAAGAGAGCAGCGAAAGCAGCGTGCAGGAAAGCAGCGAGGAAGAATCACAGGAAGCAAGTGAAGAAACAGACGGCTATCAGTTTGACGATGAGGAAATCGTAACAGACTACCACAACCCGAAAACCTTTACTGCAAATGAAGAGTTCAATAAGCTTTTTGCCGCAAATGCACTTGATGCTGCGTATAATGAAGCACAGAAAGGTGCGGACTCCAGTACCGAAATGCTGAATATTACTTCGATTTACGCTTTGAAATGGAAGGATATGGCAGATACTGCCTATAATGATCTCTACAGCAAATTAGCCGATTATCCTTCGGAGCAGTCAAAATTAATTGACTCTCAGGAGAAATGGCAGACGGGAATCGAAGCACAGGAAACATTGTATGAGCATGAGGCACAGGACGGAGGAACAGAATCACTTCTGGTTTCTCAGGCGGAGCTGATGAACCGTTATAAATCAAGAGCAGCTGTTTTGTTTGAGCAGATCTATGAGCTGGACGGTACGATCGATTTAAGTGCATATGGTCTGTAACAGACAGGAGATTTAAATGAATATTTTGAAAAAATCAACAACATTCCTCTCCCTGTTGATATCGGTACTGATGGTATTATCTTTGTCTGCCTGTTCCTTTAACGGCGGGCAGGAAATTACCGATTATGTCAATATTGTCAGCGACGATATTCATGAAGCAGTCAACCTTACCCGTGAACTGAAAAAACAGCAGGAAATGCTTGATGCAAGAAGTATTGAGTCTGCCGAAAAAAATCTTGATACGCTGTCACAGCTTGTTGAATTATATTCGGATCTGGCAAAAATTGAATCACCAAAAAGGTATGAGGATCTCGATGCTGAGATCAAAGACAATTCCAAAAAGGCCCTCGCTGATATGATGGAACTGAAAAGTCTCATCACAACGGCAAAAACCACCGGCAATGATGCACTCTACAAACAGGATCAGCAGAATATCATGGAAGATTACGAGCTTGCCTATTCTGCACTTGTTGACCTCGGCTCTCAGGTCACCACACGCTGCAGAAACGACTGAACAGGTTGAAGGGTGAAGGTTGAAGGGTGAAGGTAACAGAAGATTTATCAACGACAGGAAAAAACATAACGCCCTCTGCTATCAGACAGAGGGCGTTTATTTCTTTCATTTTACAGTGCAGAGTAACCAAAGCTGTTAACGATCGCTTCCAGTTTTTCTCCCTGTTCGCACAACTCACAGTGGTGCGGCTTGAAGCTTTGATAATCCCCGAGATCGTTCGGGTCAAAAACGGAATAGACAGGATGACCGCTACATTCCTGAACGGTTGCGAAAATTGACGAAACACCTACCACTTTGCCGCCGTAGTAATTCACGGCATCGATCGCTGCAAGTGCGCTTTTGCCCGTTGTAACGGAAGCCGCCAGTATGAGAACGTGTTTTCCTGCAAGCATGGGAACAAGATTATCCCTGAACATCATCTGACCGCCCGAGATAAATTCAGGGGAAACTACATAAATCGTCTGATGTGCATTCATGTTCACATAATCGTCCTTTGTCAGTTCGTCTGCAATACAGGTTCCGATCACTTCCATACCGTCAATACACAGGATCGTATCGACAATCGTATTCAGGCGGTAGTGATTGACAAGCTCCTTTGCTACAGCCTTTGCTTCGGAAAGACGCATTTTCTGAGTGGTAACGTCAATAAAGTAGTTTGTGTGGCTGTGCATTGTTGCAAAGTGTCCTTTTTTTACGCGCAGGAACACATCCTGATGTTTTGTTCTGATTTTAAATTCTTTCGCCATAATCCACCTCAATTAACAAAAAATTAATCATCTGATAATAATTTTACATTATTTCAACCAATAAATCAAGTCTTTATCATCATATTATTTTATTTTTTACATTATATTTAACATTTCAGCGGGAGTAATTATAAAATTCTTTATAGGATAATGTTTTTGATTTCCGGTGACCAAATAAGCATCGCTGTCCCTTTTTTCCATTGCTACTTCATAAAAAATCAGGTCATCCATATCAATCAGTATTTCTCAGGTCGGTTTTGGAAAAACTTCTATCCCATTGGTTAAAATAGAGTTAATGATGATATCAATTGTTTGTTGTTTAATATGGAATTTAGGTCTTGAAAGTACTTCTTTGTATTCATCAATAATATCCTGATGATATAAAGGGGTTATTCTGCCTGTGAATAAAGCTTCGATTACTTTTAATGTGGCAGAATTTGTGTTTTTCGTAATCAATGCAGATACTATTACGTTGGTATCAATAACAGCATAGATTCTCATTTTTGCTGATTCCTCCGTTGTTTTCTGACTTCGGCGATTTCTGCATTGATTTCGTCAAGTGTCATTTCAGGTACATCGGCTGCTTGCTTTCGCATTTCATAAAATGCTTCAAGCCCCTCTGAGTTTGTGATAATATTTTCGGGTAGAGAGGTCGGAAAAGGAATGCCACGAACTAATTTACTTCTCAGCATAAACATTTTAAATGCAGTTTGTAGGTCAATACCGATTTCTTTGTAAATTTCTGTTACTTCGTTTTTTAAATCACTGTCTACACTGAATTGAACCAAAGCCTGTTCAGCCATAGAAAAACCTCCTTTTTGAATTCACTGTATAAATTATATCACCTATTTTAATATAAGTCAAACCGGCGGCGCACCACGTGCGCAGGGAATTTGCGCCGGCGCGCCGCCGGTGTCAATTTGCTCCCTACGGTCGCTACTTTTTATAAAGTCAAATTCTTTGCCGCGTTTTGATTTTATTGCCAACTAAAATTATACACTTAGGCGGAGTGTCTCCGCTGTCAATTTCGCGCTCAAGTTTAAAGAAAATCATTATTTCATTGCCGCGCAACAAAATCCCGAAATTATTTTACACCAACGTCGCCGATCCCAATTTCGCATTCAAGTTTATAAAAAAACATCATTTTTTGCCGCACCATAAAGCATCGGAAAAAATTTTACACCAACATATTATATAATTGTGCTTTTTGCAAATCGACAGCGGCCGCCATGTTTCCATGACGACCGCTTTATTGATTATATCAATTTATCAGTCTTTTGCAGGTACAGCGGAACGTTCTTTCAGTTCTTCGTATCTGTCTACAGATTTCTCCTCAGCTTTCTTGAAGAGTTCTTCTGCTCTTTCGGGGAAGGAACGTGTGAGTGCGCTGTAACGAGCCTCACCGAGGATAAAGTCACGATAAGAAGCGGAAGGAGCTTTGCTGTCGAGCTGGAACGGGTTCTTGCCCTCAGCCTTGAGAAGCGGATTGTATCTGAACATATTCCAGTAACCACATTCTACAGCCTTCTTCATTTCAGCCTGGCAGTTCTTCATGCCGCCCTTGATGGAGTGCATTTCGCAGGGAGCGTAACCGATGATGAGTGACGGTCCCGGATAAGCCTCAGCCTCTTTGATTGCTTTGAGTGTCTGGTTCTGGTCAGCACCCATTGCGATCTGGGCAA
>CACYDD010000002.1 GCA_902773065.1 uncultured Ruminococcus sp.
AAAATCAAAACGCGGCAAAGAATTTGACTTTATAAAAAAGTAGCGACCGTAGGGAGCGGCTACGCGAATTCCCTGCGCACGTGGTGTACCCGCCGGCCATATACCATATTGACAATGAAAACGCAATATATTATAATCTTTTTAGTAATTAACGCCGATAAAGTTGTCTTTGTGATTGAATTTGAAACAGTTACTAACTTGCACATTGCACATTGATCAGGGGGTGGGGCTTTGGAACTGTATAAATATGAGGAGGAATTTTATGAATTTCTCGATCCGGGAGAATCAAGATGTAAGGGAATACGCCGTGCCATTGACAAAGCACTGGAAAGGCAGGACATCGAAAATGCCCTTTCGCTTTACTATATTTTTATAGAGGAAGACACTTTTGAATGTGACGGCTTTCAGTCAATCATTATCTTTCCGGAATATCTTGCACTTTTTGAAAAGCATCCCGAATACCACGACAGATTTAAACATGAACTTATGTGGGCATTCAAATGGATCTCAGGCAGTGCGGAGGATTTTTACCAGATATCGCTTGTGCAGATCACACATATCTACAGACAGTATGGTGAATACTGCGATAAATTCAATTACAACAAACGGAGCTATTACCGTCATTTATGGAATTTGCTGGACTCTTTCAAATTTCGGAAATTTCCTCTTATTTCAAGTGCCGAGGAAGCACATAAACGTATGCTTCACTGTGCCATAGATGATTTGAGCGAACCGAAATCGGGAGAAATTGACGATCTGGTTTCCTATACGCTTTTTGTAGAGGGCAACATTGAAAAAGCACTGAAAATTGCCGAACCTGTTCTTTCTGGTCGGGAGTGGTGCAATGTTGTTCCGCATTATACATATATCAATTTTGCGGATTATTATTTTGACCACGGCGATTTAAAAAATGCCATGAAATTTGCAGAACGTGCCGTCAGGATCATCAACCGTGATTTCGGCAGCCAAAGTTCCATGATGCGTTACAAGGGCAGGTGTATTTCTGTTCTTGCTTTCGGAGATACCAAAAAGGCACTGAAGTTGTTCAGACGGCAGTTGACTGTCTGCTATCCCAATACCTGCGGTCTGGATCATTTCTTTTTTTACAGGGGGGCTTATCATCTGTTTTCTCAGCTTGAAAAAAGAGGTCAGAAAACCGTAAGATTAAAACTTCCTTTTAAGGAAGATGATGTTTACAAAGAAAGCGGTATCTATACCGTTGCGGAAATGAAAGAGTATTTTTACGGCAAAGTAAAATTCTATGCTGATAAATTTGACAAAAGAGACGGCAACCGGCACTTTAACAAAATGCTGAGTAAAAAATACGAATTTGAAGAAACAGCCAAAGAATGATTGATCCTGTCAATCATTTAACGGAGGAATATCCATGAAAAAAACAATATTATGTGCATTGTTGGTGGTTTTAGCAATGACTTGTATTACAGGATGTGACAAAGACAGTTTTGAGAGGACGACATCCAATGCCGCTTCTGATCTTGCCGAAGTACTGGATACTTCTGATTATGAAAAAGACCCGAATGTCATCAGGGTGAAAAACATGACGAACAAAAGTTATCCCGGAAAAACAGTCGGGGAAGCCTTTGAGGAATTTTTTTCGTCACCCAAATGGAAATATTATAAAGGAACAAAAGAAGGCCCTGATGAGGACGGTGACGGTAAGGCGGATGAAACCGAGGATGATATCGATGTTGTTGAATTCACAGGCTACTGTACCTATAGTGATGTAAAAGTCAAGGCTCTGATACAATTCTCACGTGATGAAACTACTGATACATATAGTGCTACTTATCTTTCATTCAATGAAGTACCTCAGAATATGCTTACACTTAATGCATTGATCGCTAAAGTTTTTAGTGATTCGGAAGAGAGTGACAACAGTGAAAGTTCATCTGAACTCAATGATTCGGAAAGCAGTGTCGATTACAGTGAAAGTTCGGTTGATTATGACGATGATGATTCATACCTGCCTGAGCCGGAAGCCACTTCCTCATATCCTGATTTTTATGAAATGCCGGGTAAATGGTGGGATTCACACAGTCAACGCTGTAATATAACGATCTCCCAATTAGGAAATGAAACACTTTATGCAGAAATTAACTGGTCAGGTGGTGCATCTATCAACTGTACATGGTCATTTTCAGGAAAATATGATGCTGAAAACGGGATATTTGAATATTACAACTGTCAGAAAGTGATTACTGAATATAATGGTGATCTGCCTGATGAAACCTATGAATATACCGATGGAACCGGAAAACTCTATTTTGGAGATGACGGAATTCTGTACTGGAGTGATGACCAGGAAAATGCAGGCGAAACCTGCACTTTTGAAAAAAACACACAATGATTTTAGGGAGTGAAGAAAACATGATGTATGAAGATTACGAAGAAAAATACTTTGACGGACTGGATCACGGAGAAGCAAGGCTGAAAGGGATCAAAGCGGCTCTTGATGATGCTTTGCAGCAGCAGGATTCGGATGCGGTCATGCTGCTGTATGATGACTATATCAATGAGGATGTGATGCACGGAAGTTCGTACAAGGCGATCATTATATTCCCTGAATATGTCGCCTATTTTGAAAGTCATCCCGAACTGTACGAAGAATACAACCACAATGTTATGTGGTCTTATAAATGGATCATTAATGACCTCGACGAATTTTATCAGATTCCGCTTGAAAAAATTGAAGATCTTTACAACCATTACAGAGAGTTCTGCAAACGCTTCAATTATAATCTGCGTACATACTATGACGGTATCTGTTTCTTTGCGGCAGACAATCTGGAAGAAGATGTAAAATTCTGTGGGCTGACAGCGAAAGAGGCTCATGCGGAAATGATGAAATGCAAGCGTGATTCGCTCAGTGACTGTGTTGCCTGTGAAACCAGTTCGGAAGTTAGCTATCTGATGAATGTCGAAAAAGATATGGAAAAAGCAATGAAAAAAGCACAGCCGCTGATCGACGGAAAGTATACCTGTGCCGAACAGCCGCATTGCATTTTCGCCAATATCGCAGTCGCATCCCTTAAAAGAGGCGACCTTGAAAATGCGGCAAAATTTGCTCAAAGATCATTTCATCTCATCAATCGTGACTTTCCCCACGAAACAACACTTTTCGATCACCAAAGCAAATGTATGCTTGTTTTTTCCCACAGCGACCCAAACAAAGCACTGAAACTTCTGAAACGCCTGTTGAATCTGTTAAAGGACGAACCGAATGCGAACGAGCAGTTTTCATTTTACCGTGCCGCCTATTATTTTATGTATCAGCTTGACAGGCATGAAGTGGAGCAGATAAAATTAAAACTGCCGTTTAAGAACGAAGAAATTTATAAAGAGGACAATATTTACAATGTTACCGACCTGAGAGATTTCTTTTATGACAAGGCAAAGGAAATTGCGGAAAAATTTGATAACCGAAACCATAATACCCTGTATGCAAAGCGACTTGATGAGAAGTACGATGTTCAGGACGTAAACTTTCAAAAGCCGCTGGAAAAACTGGACTATCCTATTCTTGACTATATCAGGGAAAATATGGTTGACGGAGCACTTCCTGATGATTTCATACTTCCCGAAGGTTCTGTTGATGATGAAGGTGACAGATTTATTGACGGTGCAATGGACGGAATTTTGCTATATCATAACGACCCGCAAATCAACGAGCTTGGCAGGCTCGAAGATATTATCAAGGATGCCGCCGCAGGTTCAGATGCTGCGATTGCTAAAACGGACAGATTCTTTGAAAAAGAGGATATACGTGCGTTGACACTGGTTGACAATGTGCAGAAATATATTCTGAGCAATCAGGAAACACTTGATGCCAATAATATGTATAAATATGCCATTTATCTTACGGTATCGGCGAAAAACAAGGAATCGGTCAAGATCGGTCTGAGTATTCTTGAAATCTTCTGTGATTATAACGATGCACTTTTAGAGGCAATTCTTGACCTTGCAAAGTGCAATGAATTTACACTTTTCTGTATCTGGGCGGTAAGAGGTCTTGAAAACGGAAACGAGCTGATTTTCTCCATTGCTCAGAATGTTTACGGCTGGGGAAGAATTTTTGCTGTTGATGATATTGACCCCGACACAGATGAAATCAAAGAGTGGATTCTTAATGAGGGTATCAAAAACAGTGTTTATGCTGGTTATTCCGCTATTACCAGTTTTAAAAAGGCAGAGGTACATTCTCTTCTTGAAAATGGTCTGACACAGCAGCAGCTGACACCTGTCGGTGCAATTATTGCCTATCTTGTGCTGGACGGTCCGACAATCGGTATCAAAGCTTTTGAGGACGGCGACAATATCATCAATATGTACCTTGACAGTGCCGAAAAGCTCGAAAAGGAAGAGATCGACACGAAAATTCTACAGTTGATTGGTGCGAACTATGACAATGATGAAATCAAAAACAGAATTGTTGCCATGGGAATCGATATCACCGATGATGAAGAATCTTAAATAATTTACGCTCCGGCAGTACAGTACTGTCGGAGCGTTGACTTTTGTTCTTTTTTGATCAATACTATGAATCTTCTATATTCATTCTTGAGAAACGAAACAGTATTATTCCTTTGGTACTTCTTCTTCGATATCTTCAGGAAGGGATTCCGTACCGTTGATCTCGTGGTGATATGTCGGCACAACCTCTGCGATGATCTCTTCTACTTCATCCTTACAGTTTCTGTTGGCGGCATAATAAAGCTGTTTCAGATGTCTGAAAAATAAGTCATTGCTGAATTCAATCGGTTTGCCGATATAGATTTTCTTGTTGTCGGTTTTTGTGATACCTTCCTCATTCAGAAGAAGCTCTTCATAAAGCTTTTCACCGGGACGCAGACCCGTATATTCGATCTTGATATCTTCATGCGGCTTAAAGCCCGAAAGACGGATCAGGTTTTCTGCGAGTACCCGGATCTTGACAGGTTCGCCCATGTCCAGTATGAAAATCTCTCCGCCTTTTGCAAGGCTTCCGGCGGTAAGCACGAGAGATACTGCTTCGGGGATCGTCATAAAGTAGCGGATAATATCAGGATGTGTCACTGTAACAGGGCCGCCGGTGCGGATCTGCTCCTTAAACAGAGGAATGACCGAGCCATTAGAACCAAGCACATTACCGAAACGCACCGCTACAAAATTGGTTTTGCTTCTTCTGCCCATCATCTGGATGATCATTTCGCAGATACGCTTGGAAGCACCCATCACGCTTGTGGGGTTCACGGCTTTATCCGTTGAGATCTGAACAAAATTTTTGACATGATATTTGTCAGCAGTTTCTACCAGCTTTAATGTACCGAATACATTGTTTTTGACAGCTTCTTCGGGATTTGTTTCCATCAGAGGAACGTGCTTGTGCGCCGCCGCATGGAATACAACATCAATATGGCGCGTTTTGAAGATATGCTCCAGTTTTTTTCTGTCACGCACTGAGGCGATCTGGACTTCAAAGGACAGATCAGAACCGTGTTTTCTGATCAGTTCCTGCTGGATTTCATAGGCATTGTTTTCGTAAATGTCAAGTATGATAAGATGACGGGGTTTCAACCTTGCAATCTGCCGGCAAAGCTCCGAACCGATCGAGCCGCCGCCGCCGGTCACAAGAACGGTCTGACCGATGAGGTATTTACCGTATTTTTCTGTATCGAATACCACAGGCTCACGTCCGAGAAGGTCTTCTACTTCTACCTGACGAATAGAAGATGTGATCGGTACGCCCGAAGTCATCAGGTTGTAGATATTCGGAATGATCTTCACTTCAAGGTGTGTTTTCGTGCAGGCATCAAGAATTCTCTTTTTATCGGTAACGCTGATCTGTGAAATGGTAAACAGAATGACCTCTATGCCGTATTCCTCACATATTTCGGGTATCTCATAGGTCGTTCCGACAACTTTAACGCCCGAAATGCGGCGGTGGAGCTTTTCTTTGTTGTCATCTACAATGCACATGGGGATATATTCGTTTCCCGGTGTTTTGGAAAGCTCACTCAGCACGGATAATGCCCCTTCGCCTGCACCGATGATCAGCAGACGCTTTTTTGCTTTGTGGGCAAGATTTCTTCGTTCGAGGATCTTATTCAGGCGATAAATAATTCTGAACATCATCAGGAAGAAGGACGACATCAAAGCAAAGGAGATATAGACCCTCGTGCCTAAATTATAGTCCTCAAAGAAGAACCCGAGAAGCATGGTGAGCAGCATGAATACAAGGTTGGCGGTCAGCGAGGCAATTCCGGCATAAAAGAAATCCTCGATATCGGCATACCGCCATAGCTTGTCGTAAAGACGGAACAAAATAAATGTTGCCGTAAAACAGATATTTTCAATCAGCAGCCCCCACAGAAATACAGTCAGGTCGCCGCTGAGGGCAAGATTATTTTTATTGATGCCGTAGGACATATAGTAGGACAGATTCCACAGAACGAGGTCGCACAAAAAGAGAATCAGCCGTCGGTGTTTGGTTAAAGCATTATATATTTTGAACATAAGAATGAATCAGTCTCCGTTAACGGCGGACAATTTCCGCCTTATTTTTTATATGTTACTATAGATTATAGTACTTTTTCAAAAAGATTACAATAGGATATGAAATAAATGCTTGAATGCAGTAAAAAAGAGAAACATGAACGGTTGGCGGAGTGCCTCCGCGGTACATTCGCGCCTGAATTTTTCAATTCACAAATCCATTGCCGCGTATCAGATGTTATTCAAAAGTTGAACAGTTGGTTGAATCTGTCTTGCAAGGATATATTTTAAGAGAATTAATTCTATAATAGAATTATATATTACGAAACTTGTTCTATAATATTATTTTGAATCGGATGTTATACTTATTTGTCGAAATGTATATATTAGTACGAAAAATAAACAAATTTTCCGCATGATGATCGGAATTCCGGCAAATTCTTATAATTATTTGCGTTTTAAAGGGGAGAATAAAATATGGTAAGAATTGGTCTTGATATCGGTTCTACAACAGTAAAGTGTGTGGTGCTTGATAAGGATAACAAAATATTATATCAAACCTACGAAAGACATTATTCCCAGATCACAGGCAAAATAGCCGAACTTCTTAAAACTGTAAGAAAACAGATTCCTGTCGGTGAAGAAGCTGCCATTGCAATGTCAGGTTCGGCTGGCATGGGCGTGGCAGAAGCCTGCGGTATTGATTTTATTCAGGAAGTGTATGCGACAAGAGTTGCCGCCAATACCTTTATCCCCAATACAGATGTTGTCATTGAGCTTGGCGGCGAGGACGCAAAAATATTGTTTCTCTCGGGCGGTATGGAGGTTCGAATGAACGGTTCCTGTGCGGGCGGTACAGGTGCGTTTATTGACCAGATGGCAACGCTTCTTAATGTTCCGATCGAAGAACTGAACGGACTTGCCGAAAAGCATGAAAAAACCTATACTATTGCTTCACGCTGCGGCGTTTTTGCGAAAACGGATATTCAGCCGCTTCTGAATCAGGGCGCGAAAAAAGAAGATGTTGCGGCAAGTATCTTTATGGCGGTCGTCAACCAGACGATCGCAGGTCTGGCACAGGGCAGAGAAATCAAGGGTCAGATCGTTTACCTCGGCGGACCGCTTACCTTTATTCCCCAACTCAGAACAGGTTTTGACAAGGCACTGGGTACAACGGGTATCTGTCCCGAAAATTCATTATATTATGTTTCCCTCGGCTCTGCACTTTGTGCGGAAAAATCGATCGATTTTGATGAAGCAGAACAAAAAATCGAAAAATACAAAGGCACAGGCAATTTTGCCTTCAACAAGCCGCTTTTCAATAACGAAAAGGAGCTGGAAGAATTCCGCGAAAGACACGCAAAAGCCAAAGTTGATAAAGGCAGTTTGGAAGGCTATCAGGGCAAGGCGTTTGTCGGAATCGATGCGGGCTCAACCACTGTGAAAGGTGTTGTGACTGACGACAAAGGCACACTGCTTTATTCTGAATATATGTCAAACAGCGGCAATCCTGTGCCGATTGTCAGACAGTTTCTGACAAATATTTATGAAAAATGCCCCGATATCCATATTGTTGGTTCGGCGGTGACAGGTTACGGCGAGGAAATTATCAAAAATGCCTTTGGCGTTGATTTCGGTATCGTTGAAACCATTGCCCATATGACAGCGGCAAAGAAATTTATGCCTGATGTGGAATTTATTATCGATATCGGCGGTCAGGATATCAAATGCTTTAAAATCAGGGATGGCGTGATCGACAATATCTTTCTGAATGAGGCCTGCTCCTCGGGCTGCGGTTCGTTTTTGCAGACCTTTGCCAATGCACTTGGCTATTCTGCTGAGGAATTTTCAAAAATCGGTTTGCTGGCAAAACAGCCTGTTGACCTCGGTTCACGCTGTACGGTATTTATGAATTCCTCTGTCAAGCAGGCACAAAAGGACGGCGCAACGATTGAAGATATTTCCTCCGGATTGTGTCTGAGCGTTGTGAAAAATGCACTATATAAGGTGATCCGTGTATCAAGCCCGAGAGAGCTTGGTAAAAAAATCGTGGTGCAGGGCGGAACATTTCTGAATGATGCGGTGCTGAGAGCATTTGAGCAGGAAATGGGCGTTGATGTCATTCGTCCGGATATTTCGGGTCTGATGGGGGCTTACGGTGCAGCACTGTATGCACAGTCAATGAGTTCTGATAAGTCGCAGTCAACCATACTGGACATTGATAAACTGAAAGACTTCAAGCATGAGATCAAAGCTGTCAACTGCGGCGGATGCAGCAATAACTGCCGTCTGACGGTGAATACATTCAGTGACGGAAGAAAATTCATTGCAGGAAACCGCTGCGAAAAACCTGTGACGAAGAAATCACCCGATGACAGCTTCAATATTTATCAGTATAAACTGAAGCTTCTGAAAAGCTACAAGCCGAAAGAGGGCGCAAAACGAGGTAAAATCGGAATTCCTCTCGGTCTGAATATGTTTGAGCTGCTCCCGTTCTGGCATACCTTCCTGACAAAGCTGGATTTTGAGGTTGTGGTATCGCCGTTCTCGAACAGAAAATTATATCTTCACGGTCAGCAGACGATACCGTCTGATACGGTATGTTTCCCTGCCAAACTGATGCACGGTCATGTGCAGTGGCTGCTTGACAACGGCATTAAACAAATCTTCTATCCGTGTATGTCCTATAATTTTGATGAGAATCTCGGCGACAACCATTACAACTGCCCTGTTGTTGCCTATTATCCCGAGGTCATTAATGCTAATGTAAGGGGCATTGATGATGTCAAGCTGTTTCATGAGTTTGTCGGTGTTCACAGACCGAAGGATTTCCCGAAAAAGATACACGCAGAACTGCTCAAATATTTCGGTGATATCACATTGAAAGAGGTAAAAGAAGCTTCCAAAGCTGCTTATGCCGAACACGCGGCTTATCTTGCGAAAATCAGGGAATACGGTAATGATATTATCAAAAGAGCCCGTGAGCAAGGCAAGGAAATTATCGTGCTGGCAGGCAGACCCTATCATGCTGACCCTGAGATCAACCATGGTATCGACAAGCTGATCACAAGCTTTGATGTTGCGATCGTTTCGGAGGATATTGTCAGCAACAAGGAAGCCAAAAAGGTAAAGACAAGCGTTCTGAATCAGTGGACATACCATTCAAGAATGTATGCCGCTGCGGAATATGTCAGCCATTATGATGATATGAATCTGGTACAGCTTGTTTCCTTTGGCTGCGGCGTGGATGCGATCACCACAGATGAAGTAAGAGCGATCCTTGAAAGAAACGGCAGAATTTATACACAAATCAAGATAGATGAGATCACCAATCTCGGTGCAGTAAAAATCAGACTCAGAAGTCTGCTTGCAACAACGGAAAAAGCGAAGAAGTAATCAGGATTCAGAGGTCAGGAGTTTGGGGCAAAGCCCCAAGAGCTTGTGAGATAATGGGAGTGAAGAGATGGCTAAATTAGTATATGATGATAACGGCAGACTGCTGTTTACAAAGGAAATGAGAAAGGAAAATTATACGATTCTCATACCGATGATGGCAAAAATACATTTCAGCATTATGAAAAATGTATTCGTTCACTACGGCTATAATGCTGTTCTGCTTGAAACCGAAGGACCTGAAATTGCTCAGGTGGGACTGAAATATGTGCATAACGATACCTGCTATCCGGCACTTCTTGTGATCGGTCAGATGATCCATGCACTCCAGAGCGGTAAATATGATGTCAACAAGACCGCCCTTCTCATCACACAGACAGGCGGCGGCTGCCGTGCATCCAACTATATTCACCTGCTCAGAAAGGCTCTTGTTAAGGCAGGCTTTGAAAATGTACCCGTTATTTCCCTCAATATGTCGGGTTTTGAAAAAAACAGCGGGTTCAGCCTGACACTGCCGATGATCAGAAGAATTGCCGCAGGACTGATCTATGGTGATATGATCATGGCACTTGACAATCAGGTAAAACCGTATGAGATCAACAAGGGCGACAGCCACAGACTCGTTGACAAATGGGTGGGAGGACTGACCAGAATCCTTGCAAGCGGTCACGGCTTTACCAAAAAGGAAATTGCTGAAAATCTTGACAGGATCGCCTCGGATTTTTCAAAAGTAAAGGTCAACAAAGTGCCAAAGGTAAAAGTAGGAATTGTCGGAGAAATTTACGTAAAATACTCTTCTTTGGGAAATAATAATCTTGAAGAATTTTTATATGATCAGGACTGTGAAGTGAACCTTCCGGGGATTCTCGGTTTTGCATTGTTCAAGGTAGATAACCGTATGGAGGATTACAAGCTTTACGGTGGCAGTAAGGCGAAATATGTTGTTGTCAAGAAGCTTTTCGACTACCTGACAAGCCTTGAAGAACTGATCATCAACAGTCAGAAAAAATTCGGCTTCCGCCCCAACGGCACATACGCACATACTAAATCTCTTGTCAAGGGCATGGTAGGCTACGGAAGTAAGATGGGAGAGGGCTGGCTTCTGACGGGCGAAATGCTGGAACTGATCGAAAGTGGCTTTGAAAATATCGTTTGTACCCAGCCGTTCGGTTGTCTACCGAATCATATCAACGGCAAGGGTATGGTGCGGCCAATCAAAATGCTTGACCAGAGAGCCAACATTGTGGCAATCGATTATGACCCGGGTGCACCGAAGGTCAATCAGGAAAACCGTATCAAACTGATGCTGGCGGTTGCCAAGGAACAGATGAACAAAAAAGAAGCCGAGAAGTCATCAGCCGCAGGAGCATAAGCCTTATGAAAAATTTTATCAGAGTTTCCGTTCTGACAATATTGCTTTTCGCCGCAACGATACTTCCCGGTATCACAGCGGCGTTGAGCTTATCACCGTGGCTGTATGGTCTGTCGGCAGTGCTGTTTTTGATCTGTAATATTTTTCCGACAGTTGAAAAGAATCTCAGCCAAAAACTCCATATTGCCGCAGGCGGAACAAACCTTCTGATTTCATTCCTCGTGCTTCTCGTGCTTGACAGTGCTTATGTGCTGACCACAGGTGCGTTGTGGTTCGGGATGTTTTCGACCATGTTCTGGAATAATGTTATTGTGGTCTACATTACCGAACTGTTGATATTCTGGAACGGAATTATCCGCATTTACTGTACCTCTACCATGATCGGTACAAGGTGGCGTATTGTGGGCATTTTATGCGGTATGATACCGATTGCCAATATAATCGTTCTTGTCAGGCTTATCCATCTTGCAAGAAGCGAGATCGGTATGGAAAAAAGCAGAACCATCCGCAACAGAGAACGTAAGGACATGGCAGTTTGTGCTACAAAATATCCGATCGTTCTGGTACACGGGGTATTCTTCAGAGATCTTGAAAAGCTTAACTATTGGGGCAGAATTCCGGAAGAACTGGAAAAAAACGGTGCAACGCTTTATTACGGTGAACAGCAGTCGGCACTGGGCATTGAAGAAAGTGCGAAGGAAGTTGCCGAAAAAATCAAAAGTATCGTTGAAGAAACAGGATGTGAAAAAGTCAATGTCATTGCACATTCCAAAGGCGGACTTGACAGCCGTTATGCGATCTCCTGCCTTGGTGCAGACAAATATGTTGCTTCCTTGACAACCGTCAACACACCGCACAGGGGTTGTGTGTTTGCAGAATGGCTTCTCGACCATGCGCCCGATAAACTCAGAGAGGGAATTGCAAGCAAATACAATGCTGCATTTACGCTGATCGGTGACAAAAATCCCGATTTTCTCAAAGCAGTCAACGACCTGAAAGCTTCAAGCTGTCAGAAATTCAATGAACAAGTCAAGGATGTTCCCGGAATCTATTATCAGAGCGTGGGAAGCAAAATCAACAAGGTGATGAGCGGTGTCTTTCCACTGAACTTTTCACATTTGCTTGCCAAGTATTTTGACGGTCCGAATGACGGTCTTGTTACTGTCAGCTCCTCCAAATGGGGCGAGAAATTCACCTACCTTGAGTCCAAAGCTCCCGACGGCGTTTCTCATGCAGATGTGATCGACCTTGCACGTCATGACAAACCCGACCTCGACATCCGTGAATTCTATGTCGGTCTTGTCAGCGACCTCAAAACCAAAGGGCTTTAATAATGCATAATTCATAATTCATAATGCATAATGCATAATGGTTGTGTGGCACAGGGAGTTTTTTCTTCTTTTTGACTTCATCAGCGTGGTCTCCCCATCAAATTGCCTGCGGAGGCTCATTCAGACTAAAGAGGAAGTGCAAATTATGAAATTACAGCTGAAATGCAAATGCTGCGGAGAGGCGGCGAACATTAACAGAACGATATGGGCAAACGGATTTTCTGACCTTGCTTATGATGATATCTGTGAATGGTCGGATTTTAGTGAAAATCCGCCGGAGCTTGAGGAAGATCATTGGGAAAGGGCAGTGAGAGTACCCGAGATCGGAGAAACAAGGCTGATAAAGGTGGTTTTTTCGTTCAGCTTTGAAACAGGGGAAAGCTTTAAATTGTTATTCCGGCCTGCATGGTCGTTTTTTAACGGCTGGGAGGAATATCCCGAAGAACTGGAGCAGTCAGCGATTGTGACCTGCAAATTGACAAGTATTAAAGAAAGCAATGAATACAGCGCATGGGCAACTGTCAGAATTGAAGATGTTATTATGCTGAAAGATATATGCAAGCGTTATCCTGAGCAATATACAGAGAACAGGCTTGAAGATTTTGATGTAACAAGGGTACAGTTTGAGGATCTGCAATATCAGAACTGGGAGTATTATTCGTGGAATGCTCAGGGAGACTGCGGAGAATGGAAACTGATTTATCAGGATGAAAACGGAATACGGCATTTGATTTTGTTAGGCGAATGGTCGTTCCACGGCAGAGATGTATATATCGGAAATATTGTGAATGAGAAATAAGTAAATCAAGAGGTCAGTGATTAGTTTGAAGAAATGGGAAAAACTTCCGGAAAGATTTCAAAATGAAGCGGTACGCCCTTATTATGATATTCTGGCAAAAAGGGGCGGAAGTCTGGTGATAAAAAGAATATTTGATATCATTGTGGGGCTGATCCTGACAATTATTGCGCTGCCATTTATGCTCATAATTGCAATTTGGATCAAGCTGGATTCTAAGGGAAGTGTATTTTTTCTGCAAAGAAGAGTCACGACTTACGGAAGAGTGTTTCATATTTATAAATTCCGAACGATGGTTTCGGATGCGGAAAAACTCGGTACGCAGGTGACGGTCAGTCATGACAGCAGAATCACAAAAGCAGGACATTTTCTGCGGAAATGCCGTCTGGATGAACTGCCGCAGCTTTTTAATGTACTGAAAGGTGATATGAGCTTTGTGGGCACACGCCCCGAAGTAGAGAGATATGTTGACCGCTACGGTGATGAAATGATGGCAACGCTGCTCATGCCGGCAGGAATTACTTCTCTGGCAAGTATTAAATTCAAAGATGAGGAAAAATTGCTCGATGGGGCAGAAGATACCAATGATGTCTATGTAAATATTGTTCTCCCTCAGAAAATGGCATATAATCTGGAGTATATCAAGAAATTCAATTTCTTTTATGATATCAAACTGATGTTTCAGACCTTTTTTGCAGTATTGAAATAATCAGCTATTAATCAAGACTGACAGCTCAAAAAACTGTCGGTCTTTTTTGAAATATGCACAAGTCTCAACAGCTAATATTATTTAAATTTTATATTGACTTTTGCTGTCTATTGGCATTTTAGATAATGGTCAGGGGTAATTTGTTATAAAAAACGTCGATGTGACAGTGCTTTTTTGGCTTTTTCAAAATCATTTTTAGAAGAATTATACATATCGGAGACCAACTATTGATAAATGTTGCTGAAAACCACATAATTTTGATTAATATATTGCAATATGCCTGATTACTGTAGTATAATAATGTTAATAATGAGTTCAGAGATTATTCATATATTCTCAATGAGAAAGGCTTTGTCTGAAATAATTCTGACTCTTGTATTATAATTTACGGCTTACGATCATTATGCATTATGCATTATGAATTATGCATTATGAATTATGCATTATGCATTATAAAGGGGTGATGGTATGCATAAAATGTTGTATTTTGATTACTCGGCAGTGATACTGGAATTTGTTTTGCTTGCATCGATCCTGATGCGCAGAATGACAAACGGAAAGATCAACAGTATGTTTATCATGCTTGTTACTGTGTCAATATTTACCACTTCTGCGGATATTATCGCTGTTACCTATGACAACCTGGGCAGAGGATTCTACTATGAAAAAATGATGGCTCATTCGGTCTATCTCTTTCTGAGAGCTTTGATATCGTTTATTCATCTGAATTATGTTATTGTGCTTACCGATACCTGGTTTAAGGCAGCAAATAATTTTGCCAAAAAAATTAAGCTGTTCTTTCCGATTTTCCTGCTGGTTGCTTTTTTGACCGCCAATGTGTTTGCACATAATATCTTCTATATTGATCAGAACGGCACATATGTCAGGGGTGACAATTTCTTATGGCTCTATGCGATCAACGGATATTATGCGGTTTATGGTGCTGTGAAGATTTTTAAAAACAGCCAGATGATGGATATGTCCAGAATCATATCCCTGTTTGTCGGTACGTTTCTGATGATGGGAGCAGCATTGATACAATTTGTGATCCCGAATGTTCTCATCGATATGTTTGCCTGCTCGATCGGTCTTTTGTTTATCTTTGTGATGGTTCAGCGGCCGGAAGAAATTACAGACTCAGAAACCGGACTGATCAAACTGAATACCTATGCATATGACCTGAAACGAAGCTTTATCAACCAGAAACCGGAAACACTGATCATGATCAGACTCAATAACTATCTTGTGATTCGTGAAATGCTTGGTTATATGGATACAATCATTGTCAAAAGAATGATTGCGGATATGATTGTCAGATATCTCAGATCAAGCAAAATAAGAGCGGATGTTTATTATATTGGTTCGGGTAATTACAGGGTAAGACTTGAAAATCATGATAAAGAGGAAGTTGCGAAGGCGGCTGAATACATCAATGAGGCTTTAAAAGAGGGTATCCGATATAATGAAATGCAGATCAACCTTGTTGCATGCGTGTGCATTACCAATATTCCCGAGGATATCGATGATTTCGATTCGCTTTGCATTTTCGGAAACGATTTCAGTGCGGAATATACTGGAAATGTGCTTTATGCGTCCGAAATATGCCGCAAATCCAGATATGACATTATGCGTGAGATCGATAAGATCATTGAAAATGCTATATCGGAAAATGAATTTGAAGTATATTATCAGCCAATTTATTCCATCAAAGAACAAAGATTCAATTCGGCAGAAGCATTATTAAGACTGAAAACTGAAAAATATGGTTATATCTCGCCTGAATTGTTTATTCCTGCTGCCGAAAAAAGCGGGGCAATTCACCGTATAGGAGAAATTGTGATGGAATCCGTATGCAGCTTTATCGGAAGCGAGGAATATGCCGGTCTGGGACTGGATTATATTGAAGTGAACCTTTCTCCGGCACAATGCATGGAAAACAACCTTGCGGAAAACATGATCGGCATTATGCAAAAGAATCATGTTCAGCCAAGCCAGCTGAATCTTGAAATCACAGAAACAGCTTCGGGTGAAATACAGAATGTTGTGATGGATAATATCACAACGCTGTATGATGCAGGTATCAGCCTTTCGCTGGATGATTTCGGCACAGGCTATTCCAATATGACGAGAATTGCTTCTCTGCCGTTCCACATTATCAAGCTGGATAAAACCTTTACGCAGATCGAGGATAACCCGAATCTGATCATTGTGCTTGAAAATGTTATCAAGATGATCAAAGCACTCAACATGAAAATTGTGGTTGAGGGTATTGAAACCAAAGAGCTTGTAGATCATTTTGCACGTATGGAATGTGAATATATCCAGGGCTATTATTATTCAAAACCTTTGCCGAAGCGCGATTTCGTAAAATTCGTAAAAAGCAGCATATAAATCAAAGCATAAATAAACGGCTGTAATTACCAAGTGTAATTACAGCCGTTTTCAGTATAAACTTGAAAGGCGGCAAAATAGAAGCCTTCTCAGTGAAGCAGTGACCGAAGGGAACGGATACGCGAATTGTCCGATGCGGTCACGCACTTATTTGTTGAGCAGTTCCGAGATTTTCTTTTCAAGACCTGCTGCGTCAAGCCCGAATTCAGCAAGAAGTCCTACCGCAGGACCACTGTGTCCGAAGGTGTCTTCCACACCAATGCGGTATACAGGAACGGGAGCATTTTCCGCCGTTACTGCGGCAACAGCTTCACCAAGACCGCCGATGATGTTATGTTCTTCAATCGTAATGATTTTGCCTGTTTCTTTTGCGGCTTTGATGATGATATCCTTATCGATCGGCTTGATCGTGTGCATATTGATAAGACGGGCATTGATTCCCTTTTCTTTCAGTGCTCTGACAGCCTTGAGAGCTTCATAAACAACAAGTCCTGTTGCGATCACTGTTACATCATCGCCCTCTTCAAGGGTAATGCCCTTGCCGATCTCAAAGCGATAACCATTATCGGGATCATTAAAGCTTTCGATTGCCAGTCTGCCGAGTCGGATATAAACAGGACCTTTATAAGCATAAGATGCTTTGACAGCTTCGATCATCTCATAATGATCGGCAGGGTTCAGGATCACCATTCCCGGAATGGTTCTCATCAGTGCGATATCCTCGCAACACTGGTGTGTTGCACCGTCCTCGCCGACAGAAATACCGGCGTGAGAGCCTGCAATTTTTACATTCAGGTGAGGATAGCCTACTGAGTTTCTTACCTGTTCGTATGCTCTGCCTGTTGCGAACATTGCAAAGGAAGCAGCAAAAGGAACTTTTCCCGCTGCGGCAAGACCTGCTGCAACACCGATCATATTGCCCTCTGCAATACCGCAGTCAAAGAAACGATCGGGGTATGCTTTCTTAAAAATTTCTGTCTTGGTAGCAGCCGCAAGGTCTGCGTCAAGAACGACTATATCATCATGCTCCTTGGCAAGCTCACAAAGAGCAAGACCAAAGCTTTCTCTTGTTGCGATTTTTTTCGTTTCTGCCATGATTATGCCTCCAATGCTTTCAACTGTGCGTTAAGCTCATCGACTGCTGTCTGATACTGTTCAGCGTTCGGAGCTTTTCCGTGCCAGCCAACCTGATTTTCCATATATGAAACGCCCTTGCCCTTAATGGTAGAGGCAATAATGACAACAGGCTTGCCCTTTACGGTTTTTGCTTTGTTAATTGCGTTTTCGATCTGCTCAAAATCATGACCGTCAATTTTAATTACTTCAAATCCGAAGGACTCGAATTTCTTATCGATATCCGAAAGACCTGCCACTTCGTCAACCGTGCCGTCAATCTGCAAACCGTTAAAGTCTACAATAGCGGTAAGATTGTCAAGCTTATAATGAGAAGCAAACATGGCAGCCTCCCATACCTGACCTTCTTCACACTCACCGTCACCGAGCATAGTGTAAACACGGTAATCATCTTCGCTGAGTTTCGCTGCAAGAGCCATACCGCAGGCAGCGGAAATACCCTGACCGAGAGAGCCTGAACTCATATCGATACCGGGTGTGTGTTTCATATCGGGATGCCCCTGAAGCATAGCACCGATATGACGGAGTGATTTGATCTCTTCTGTCGGGAAAAAGCCTTTCAGTGCAAGTGTTGCATAGAGTGCAGGGCAGCAATGACCCTTTGAAAGCACAAAGCGGTCTCTTTTCGGATCATCGGGATTTTTGGGGTCAACATTCATTTCCTTGAAATAAAGGTAAGTCATGAGATCCGCTGCGGAAAGTGATCCGCCGGGATGACCCGATTTTGCATGAAAAACTCCTTCGATCGTCCATAGTCTGACATTGCAGGCAGTTTTTTTCAGTTCTAAAATTTCTGACGTATCCATTCTGTTCCGGTTCCTCCAATTCATTCAGTATGAAAGCCAATACTGATTATTCTTCATATACAAACAATTATAACATATAACTTTCAAATGATATTTCTTCAAAAGAAATAAACAAAATCCCCCTGATTATTTCAAATTATTTTTATCAATATTGCTGAAATCAAGCGGTTGATCAAGTGTATCGACAAGATCCTTTGGCTGTACACCTTTTGGGAATTTGTTTTTTAATTTGCTTTTGGCAGCGTGTCTTGCACCAAGAAAATCTTTTTTGGGTGCGGGCTTTGGTCTGGGAGTATAGGTTTCAAAGTCTATCGGTGAAGCCGTATGTTCCGCAATTTTCTCTTCGGCGTCAGAACGGTGCTTTGCCTTTACATTTACGACCACTACAGCGATTGTAATTCCGATTCCTGCCAGGATCAGAAGCACTCCTCCGAAAAGGAAGATCCATGTATCGTTACTGTCCTGATTGTTTTCATTGTCTTTGATATTATCAAAATCGGTGGGACCTGACGTGGAGGAGGGAACGATCGGCTGCACTGTGGAGGATTTGCTGCTTTCACTCTTGCTGCTCTCGTCTGCAGAGGATTGTTTGCTTTGCTGAGAAGC
>CACYDD010000003.1 GCA_902773065.1 uncultured Ruminococcus sp.
CAAATCAATAACTAATTACGGCTCGCTTTCAGCTCGCCGACACGCCTTCGGCGTGTGACCTCTCTGTCCTATCGGACATCTCCCCTGAGAGGGGAGACAAGTTGTAGATCTTCGTTTTATGTTGGATTTTCATAAAAAATCAGAATTTAATAAGTTGAAAATAAACAAAAAACTTGAATAGAAGAGTGAAGTTGGCTCGTCTCCCCTTGTAGGGGAGATGCCCGAAGGGCAGAGAGGTCACAGCGAGGCGATAGCCGAGCCTACAATGAGTTGATTAAATTTTTGTGCAGTATTTTATTTTTGCTCATTTATAGTTATAATGATATTTTCATTTGTAATCAAGAAGCGGCGGTAAATTCATTGACAAAACACCGTCAAAAGGTTAAAATAAGTGATAACGAATGAAAGGGCAGTGATCAGATGGCAGACAATATTGAAAAAGAAACAGAAATTGCAAAACAGTCGGAAGAACCGATCATTGAATTCAAGAACGTAACCAAGGTTTATACATTATACAAAAACAGCAGGGAGCAGTTCAAGGCACTTTTCTTTAAATCGAAAAAGTACAAGCGTCATAATGCTCTCAACGGCGTTAATTTTAAAATCAACAAAGGAGAATCCGTTGCGATTATCGGCAAAAACGGTGCAGGTAAATCAACCGTGCTGAAAATGATTACGGGTGTGGCTTTTCCGACAAGCGGAGAAGTGAATGTAAAGGGAAGAGTAGCAGCTCTTCTTGAGCTTACCGCAGGTTTTGTACCTGACATGACAGGCAGGGAAAATATCAGCTTTAAATGCTATGTTCTCGGTCTGAAAGAGAGCGAGATCAAGGAAATTGAGCAGAATGTGATCGAATTTGCCGACCTCGGAGAGTACATTGACCAGCCTGTGCGTACCTATTCGTCAGGTATGAAAATGCGTCTGGGTTTTGCAATCAATATCAATATGAACCCCGATATTCTTGTCATTGACGAAGCACTCAGTGTCGGCGATGCCGCATTCAAGAAAAAGTGCAAAGCAAAGATCCGTGAAATGATCAAAAGAGATATTACAGTTTTGTATGTCAGCCATGGTAAGGATATCCGTGAGATCTGCGAGCGTTGTATCTACCTCCAGAAAGGCACTGTCATTTTTGACGGCGGCATGGAAGAAACGCTCAAAAAATACCCCGAATTTGCTAAATAATGCCGGCAAGCCGCCGGACCCTATTTCACGTTCAAGTTCTTACAATGCACCAATTTATCGCCGTGAGTTGGGTTTATTTTTAATTCTATTGTTAGATTCAAAAAGTTGTATTATTTGGAATGAGGAACTCATGAGGGGGAAATCATTTCTGAATTGAAAATTGACAATAGCAGAGATTTCATATATAATAGTAGAAATATAAGACAGCGGGTTTGTTGTCATAAAATGAAAAAAGGGTGGTAATGAAATGAACAGACTGTTGGAATTAATCAGCGAAAATGCAGATTTTACGGATTCACAGCTTGCCGCAATGCTCGGTATCAGCGAGGAAGAAGTAAAGAAAAAAATCGAGGAATACAAGGAAAACGGTATTATCAAGGGCACGAATACTCTTATTAACTGGGATAAAGTTCCTGATTCGGGAGTAAGAGCCATTATTGAGCTGAAAGTAACTCCGAAAGCAGAAACAGGCTTTGATGATATTGCTAAAATCGTGATGTCATATGACAATGTGGAGAATGTGTATCTTGCCGCCTCTTCAAGCTATGACCTGATCGCCCTTGTGAAGGGAAGCACTATTCAGGAAATAGCGGAATTCGTTTCCAAGCGTCTTTCCACGCTTGATGCTGTTATCGGCACTGCTACCAATTTTGTGCTTACTACCTACAAGCAGGGCGGAGCAGTATTTTATGACGATAATGAAGAGGAAGAGCAAAGGAGCTTGATAATGTGATGGATTATTCCTTACTTTTAAATCAGAAAATACAGAATCTGAAACCCTCGGGTATCAGAAAATTCTTTGATATTGCAAATGAAATGGATCATGTGATATCGCTCAGTATCGGTGAGCCTGATTTCACAACACCGTGGCACGTCCGTCAGGAGGGAATTGAATCGCTCAGAAGAGGACGTACATGGTATTCTCCGAACAGAGGTTTTGCAGAGCTGAGAGATCAGATCTCCAAATATTTTGCAAGGCGTTTTGATGTGGAATACGACCCGAATGAAGAAATTCTTGTCAGTGTCGGCGGTTCGGAAGCGATCGACCTTTGTATCAGAACACTGGTTGATTCGGGTGACGAGGTTCTGATACCACAGCCGTCATTTGTCTGTTATGAGCCTATGACGCTGATGGCAGGCGGTGTGCCTGTGATCATCAAAACAAAAGCGGAAAATGAATTCCGCCTGACAGCAGAGGAACTTGAAGCGGCGATCACAAAGAAAACAAAGCTTTTGATTCTTCCTTTCCCGAATAACCCGACAGGTGCAGTTATGAGAAGGGAACACCTTGAAGAAATTGCAAAGGTTGTTGAAAAGCATAATATTCTTGTGCTGTCCGATGAAATTTACGGCGAGCTTACATATGGAAAGGAACGTCATGTTTCCTTTGCGAGCATAAAAAATATGAGAGAGCGTACCATTGTTGTCAACGGCTTTTCAAAATCCTATGCCATGACAGGCTGGCGGCTTGGTTATGCTGTCGGTCCTGAGCCTGTGATCTCACAGATGACGAAGCTTCATCAGTATGCGATCATGAGTGCGCCGACAACCGCACAGTATGCGGCAATCGAAGCATTAAAGCACGGCGACAGTGACATAGAGCGTATGCGTGAAGAATATGATATGAGAAGAAGGCTGATTGTTGACGGATTCTGCCGCATGGGCTTGCAGTGCTTTGAGCCTGAGGGGGCTTTCTATGTTTTTCCGAGCATACAGTCCTCGGGGCTTACCTCGGAGCAGTTCTGCGAGGATCTGATCTATGCCCAGCGTGTAGCGATCGTTCCCGGTACGGCATTCGGCGAATGCGGCGAAGGCTTTGCCAGAGTGTCCTATTCCTATTCCCTCAACCATATCAAAGAAGCACTGGAGCGAATCGAAAGATTCCTCGATGATATAAAGTGATTAGTGATTAGTGGTTAGTGGTTAGAGTGTAGGTGAGGGGAAGGTTTTTAGCCTGAATTTAACTTCTGTGATCAGGGGAAGTTCGTCAAAGCCGCTCTTGCGAGCGAGCTCATGGCGTTCCGCCGTGGAAACCCCTTAGTCACAGCAAAGCTGTGACAGCTCCCCTTTCAGGGCAATGCTGTCAACTTAAGAGGATCTAATGTTCTCCCCTTCAGGTTTTGTATCAAAAACAACTTCGTCCTGCCCCTCGAACCCCTCCGTCAAAAACCGCACAAGTTCCTACAATATTTGAAGTTATATATGAACTCCAATTCTATATTTTATTCAACCTTATTGTGGCGGTTTTTGCCACCTCCCCTTTCAGGGGAGGCAAGTTGTTTCTTCTTTTGTAGTTAGTTGTGAAGATTAGTATTTTAAATATTAATGCGGAAAATTTCTAAATAAATTTTTTAATTTTAGATTTGGTGTTTTTAAGTAGAGGTTTATTACACTTGAAATTCATCAAAAAGTTTTTTCAGCGTACAAATCTTGCCTCCCCTGAAAGGGGAGGTGGCAAAAATTGCCATACGAAACTTGAATAAATCATAAATTAGAATAGAATACAGAACTTGGATTTACTAAAAACTTACCGCAATTTTTGACGGAGGGGTTCGAGGGGCAGGAGGAAGTTGCCTTTGCTGTAAAACTTCAAAGGGAGAACAAACTCCCCCACGCTACTCATTATGCATTATGCATTATGAATTATGAATTAAAAAGGGGTGTTTACATAAGTATGAGAATGACGGTATCTTCACCGGCGAAGATCAATTTGTTTCTGGATATTACGGGAAAAAGAAGCGACGGCTATCACCTGATCAGTACGGTAATGCAGTCGGTTTCGTTATATGATGATGTGACGGTGTCGCTGGACGAGGACGGCAGCGGAATTACGGTTTCCTGCACAGACCATGAGATTCCCTGCGGCAGCACCAATACCGCCTATATTGCGGCTGAAAAATTTTTTGAATATACAAAGCTTCCGCCGCAGGAGGTCAATATCAAAATCAAAAAGCGTATTCCGTCAGGTGCAGGCATGGCAGGCGGCAGCACAGATGCGGCAGCGGTGATTTTTGCATTGAACAGTTTGCTGAAAGCAGGACTGAGCGTTCAGGAGATGGCGGAGATCGGCGAGGAAGTCGGCGCAGATGTGCCGTTCTGTATTTACGGCGGAACAATGTCCGCGTCGGGGATCGGAACAATTCTCAGCCCCCTGCCTGATATGCCCGACTGTTATATTCTTGTGGTAAAGCCTGAAATTAAAATTTCCACCAAAGAAGCTTATGACAAATCCGACAGTATCGGCTATGACGATGTAAGGTCGGCGGACAGTCTTATCAATGCTGTGTGCAACGGCAGCGTCAGGGGAATTGCGGACGAGGTTTATAATAAATTTGAAGAAGTCATGAATGTTGACGAAACAGAAAAAATCAAGGATAAAATGAAGTCATTCGGCGCACTCGGTGCGGTCATGACAGGAAGCGGTTCGGCTGTTTACGGTATCTTTGACAACAAAGACGATGCCGAGGACTGCGAAAATGTTCTGAAAGATTCATATGACAATCTCTATCTTCTTCATCCCGTTGCCAAAGGTCCCGAACAAACAGGCGGCGGAATACTCAACCTTTTTTGAGTGTGGAGTGTGAAGAGTGGAGTGTGGAGTTATTGTCATAGGGAAGTTTGTACGGTAAAGGCAACTTCTGTAGTTGAGAAAAGTGCTGTCAAAAATTTTTCTGAGTTTTGTGCAATATTTCATTTTTACTCATTTACAGCTCCTGATCAAAAATAATGTCGCTGATTTTTTCGTAGGCTTCAAGGTCATAGGTAACAACAGGTTCTTTTGAGAAGGAAGCTTTGCGGTGTTGTGGTTTATTATCATAATTTCCTTCCATAATTTTAATCAGGTTGGACGGCTTCATCACCCAGTCAAAACAACAGCCGTTCCAGCTGCCGTTTCTGCCTGTGAGAAAATCGGATTCCTCAATCCGACGGAAGAAGCTTTCAAAATCTCCGTCAAGCTGTTTTACGGCATTCCGGATTTTTTGTTTGCGTAAATCTGTCAGATTATTTATTTTCGGTAAGCTGACACAAACGGAATTAAACGAATCCATAATATTTTTGTAATCAGCCTGCGGATTCGGGTCGGTGTCAGCCGACAGCAGTATATTCTCTTTACCTGTACTGACCTTACTCTTTCCTTTTCTATCCTGTGTCAACGGAACGTCACTGTTCTGTAACGAGTCCGTGACAGGCTCGTCACGTATTTTTAACGTGTCCATATCATTTTCACTGTGCAGATGATACATACCGTTTTTATCCGCAGTGAGCATGGACTTCTCTTTTTCACACATAGTTTCCTTATAGGTATCTTTGCGGATGTAATTATGTACTTTCCAATGCCTGACGGCAACGATTCCGCTTTCAAAAAATATAATGTATTTTTTGGCAATCAGCAGCTTCATGTCATCATCCTTTGCTCCGCACATCCGCATGATCGATTTCGGCTTGTTGATAAAGCCGTCATCGTCTGCCCTCATCGATAAATGAAAATATAAAAGCTGTGCTGTCGCCGGCATATCAAGAAACATATCACTGTCAATAATTGTTTTGCTGAACATTCTGCGTTCTGCCATTTGAATCACCTCTTCAAAAGACCCTCAAAAAAATAGAAAAGTTGACCTCAAAAGGTCAACTTTTGAAGAAATTTATTTGTAAATGAGCAAAATTGGAATATTTCACAATTATAGTTGTAAACAGATTTTACGTATGAGATAATTTTTTGACAGGAGGCGATTCTGAAAAATGAGAACATTTGATGATAAATTTAATTTAACACCGGAACAAAGTATATTTCTTGCCAAAAAGAAATGGGACGAAAATGTCTATTGCGGTATGCGTATGGAAAACAGAGCTGTCACATTTCCGCAAACAAAAACAATATTGAACGGTGTTAATGTTCCTGATGTCCATCTTGACGACATTCAGGCAATATTAAATATGCGTGATGCATGGAGGTATTTGTTAAGCACAGTTGATGAACCTGTCACATTTGAATACTGGTGTAAGCTGAATGAATATATTGCACGAAACGAAGCATTAGAATGGGGAAAATTAAGAACAGGCTGTGTCAGCATATCGGGAACAGATTACACTCCTCCTGTTCCGGATCAGGAGCAAACTGCACGGGCGTTATATCAGATTATCGAAGCAGAAAATACAAGTGCGACCGATAAAGCGTTAGAAGCTTTTGTATGGGGTACAAGAGGTCAGTTTTTCCGGGACGGTAATAAGCGGACAAGTTTAACGCTCGCCAATAAAATTCTTGTTATGTCCGGGGCAGGAATTCTGACCATCACAGATAAGTATATGGAACAGTTTAATGAATTGCTTTTGATTTATTATAACACAGGAGAAAGCAGCCAATTAAAATCGTTTCTCTATGAAAATGCAATTCAGGGAATTGTAATAAACAGCGAAACCTAAAATTATGATTGACCAAGAGGATACTGTTTCAGGTATTCTCTTTTTTATAACTTTTAAGCAGCTTTCATGCCGCCGCTCATTATGCATTATGTATTATAAAAGGTTAATACTATTAGTGGGAGGTGAGGAAGTGAAAAAATTTTTTAAATGGGTAAGTGCTGTTTGTACAGCATTTGCTGTCATCATTATGAGTATGTGTGCCGCAATGTATACGGCTGTCCCGCAGGAAATTACTGTCAGTGCCGACAGCGAACCGGGATTTAGCAACCCTGCCCTGTCGCTTAGATATACAGATGCAAGAGTGTCGCGTGATTTTTCGTCTTCCGCTTCTGCCAATGCAGAGGTCATGCTGTTCGGCTCTATTCCGGTCAAAAGTGTTGATGTGAATTTCAGCGAGCGGCAAATCGTGAATTTAGGCGGAGAACCGTTCGGGATCAGGCTGTATACTGACGGTCTTGTTGTCGCCCAGACAAGCACCGTTCCGACCACAGACGGCTTGCGTGACCCTGCTGCTCAGGCAGGGATCGAATGCGGCGATATCATCACGGAAGTAAACGGAGAAAAGCTGAAAACCAATGAACAGCTGATGAATATTGTAGAAAACAGCGGTGAAGAAAGTATCCGTATCAGGGCTTTGCATGACGGCAAACCCTATACCACAAGGATCATTCCCGTGACCGATACCCAACTGAAACGCCCCAGACTCGGTCTTTGGGTTCGTGACAGCTGTGCCGGGATCGGCACGATCACTTTTATTGACCGCAGCAGCAGCACATTTGCAGGTCTCGGACACGGTATCTATGACAATGAAAGCGGCAGCCTGATGCCTCTGTCAAACGGTGATATCGTGCCTGCCGATATCATTTCCGTGAATAAAAGCTCGGGCGGTTCACCGGGAAGTCTGTGCGGTTTTTTCAGCAGCGGTTCTTCCGCAGGAACACTTACCGCCAATGACGAATGTGGCATTTATGGTAAACTCACAGGTGAATTGGGCAGTGGAAAGGAAACCGAGATTGCCTATCGTCAGGAGGTTACCAGAGGACAAGCACAGATCCGCACGACAATCAACGGCAGCACCCCTGAATATTTTGATATTGAGATCGAGGATATCACCTATAATAATGAAAACATTACCAAAAACATGGTCATCAAGGTCACAGATAAACGCCTGCTGAACGAAACAGGCGGTATTGTCCAGGGCATGAGCGGCAGTCCGATCATCCAGAACGGGCGGCTTGTGGGTGCAGTCACCCATGTCTTTATCAATGACCCTTCGCACGGCTATGCTATTTTCGCCGAGAATATGGCAGCATACAACAACAGTATTGTACAAAAGAGTGCAGAATTAGCTTCTTGATTTTGTCATTTCATTCAATTTTCCCCTTTTTAAAAATTTTCCGAAATTAGGTATTGCCATTTCTGGTAATTTATGGTAAAATAATATCATCTTAATAAACTTAATTTGTAACGGGGGAACTACAATGAAAAACAATTTCAGATTGCTTATTTCAGAAAATGAGAAGGATTTTGGCGCAGAAAGCAGTAATGTTTTCACAGAACAGGGCTTTGAAGCCGAGTTCTGCAGCAAAGACGGTAAAACAGTACTGGAAAAAATAAAGGAATTTCAACCCGATATCGTTCTGATGGATATGTTCATGAGCAGCCTGGACGGTGTGGGCGTGATCCGCCGCATTAAAAAGGAAAACAACGGTGTTCATCCTGTGTTTGTCATCGTTTCAAGCTATGGCAATCCGCTTCTTGAGCGTGAAGCTCTTGGTGCAGGAGCTGCCTACTATGTGATCAAGCCGTTTGATGCACCCGAGCTTCTGGAAAGGATCTCCAATCTGATGAAATACTGCCATGCCGGCAGCGATTTAAACGGTGCAGGCGGAGAGATCATCAGCGATGACAATGACCTTGAAATCACCGTCACCGAAATTCTTCATCAGATCGGTGTTCCTGCCCACATCAAAGGCTACCACTATCTTCGTGATTCTATCACCATGTGTGTCCGTCAGCCCGAGATCATCAACGCAGTCACAAAAGAACTATACCCGACTGTTGCCAAAAAGCACGAAACGACCTCTTCAAGAGTCGAAAGAGCCATCCGCCATGCCATTGAAGTAGCCTGGGACAGGGGTGATGTTGATGTTCTCAACTCCTATTTCGGCTATACCATCCACAACGGCAGGGGCAAGCCGACAAACAGCGAATTTATCGCCATGATCTCAGACCGTCTCAGACTGAACAAAGGCTCTGCCGTCAAAGGTCAGACTCCAGGCAGCATTGTCAAATATGTAAGCTGACTTAATACAAAACTTGTATGACCAATCATTACGTCGTTCTCCCTTCTTATGAGCAAAATAAGAAGGGAGAAATTTTTTAATTTACTGTGCAAAATAAACCAATCAAGTACCAATGACAGTTCTGTCAACAAACAGGTCACGCGACGCAATAGCCGGGCTTTCATTGAGTTGTCTGAGTTTTTGTGCAATATTTTATTTTTTCTCATTTATCGTTGCTTTTACGGTTGACAAAAGGGGTTAAAAACTGGTAAAATAAATTGTTAACAAGTATGCTGAGGGAATTGTACCCGGCTGCTTAATTATAAACGGAAAAGATGATAATAATATGATAAAAAGCATGACGGGCTACGGAAGGTTCGAGGGTGTGATCGACGGAAGGAATGTCGTTTTCGAGATCAAATCCGTGAATCACAGGTTTCTTGAACTGCAATGCCGTACACCGAGGGGCTGTGGCTTTATTGAGGAAACCATCAAGAATCTGGTTTCACGCTATGTGACAAGAGGAAAGGCGGATGTTTTCGTTTCAATCGAAGCGGACGAAAATCTTGCGGCAGAGGTCACACTTAACCGTTCTCTGGCGGCAGGCTATGTCAATGCCCTGCGTGAACTGAGGGATGAATACGGACTGGCGGATGATATTTCGGTTACTTCTGTGGCAAAATATAATGATATATTTACCGTGAGGAAAGCACCCGAAAACGAAGAAAAGCTTTGTGCGATCGTTGAACAGGCAGGAACGCAGGCTCTGGAAGCTCTTGTTGCTATGCGTGAACGTGAGGGCGAAAAGCTGAAAGCGGATGTGCTGAGCAGGTGCGATACAATTATAGGTATTGTCAGCGAAATTGAAAAGCGTTCTCCGCAGATCGTGGAGGAATACCGCCGGAGACTGTATGAACGAATCAGCGAAATTTTACAGGATACCACGGCTGAACCCCAGAGAATTCTTACCGAAGCGGCGATATTTGCCGACAAAACAGCGGTAGATGAGGAAACGGTACGCCTGAGAAGCCATATTGACCAGCTGAGAGAAATGCTTTCAGGCAGTCAGGCTGTGGGAAGAAAAATTGACTTTATCGTTCAGGAAATGAACAGAGAAGCCAATACCATCGGCTCAAAGGTCAGCGATGCAGAGCTTGCGCACAAGGTGGTTGACATAAAAGCCGAGATCGAAAAAATCAGAGAACAGATCCAGAACATAGAATAAAAGGGGGCAGTGTGATGCAGCTGATCAATATTGGTTACGGTAATATGGTGTCAGCGGCAAGGATCATAGCGATCGTCAGCCCTGAGGCAGCACCTGTCAAACGTATGGTGCAGAATGCAAGAGAAAAGGGAATGCTGATCGATGCTTCCTGCGGAAGAAAAACAAAGGCTGTTATCGTGACCGACAGCGACCATGTTGTTCTGTCTGCCGTTCAGCCTGAAACGCTTTCGCACAGGGCAGCAGATACGGACAGCAGCGAGGAGGAAAAAAACCATGAATTCTAAAGGACTTTTGCTTGTGATTTCAGGACCTGCCGGTGCAGGAAAGGGAACAGTGGTAAAGGAACTGATGAAGGATGAAAATATGCGTCTTTCGATCTCCGCCACAACAAGAGCACCGAGAGGAACAGAGAAGGACGGCGTGGAATATCATTTTCTCAGCCGTGAAAAATTCGAGGAACTGATCAGCGAGGACGGCTTTTATGAGTATGCGCAGTATCTCGGGAATTATTACGGTTCACCGAAAAAACCTGTTGAAAACTGGCAGAATGAGGGAAGAGATGTCATACTGGAAATCGAAGTTCAGGGCTGCGAAAAAGTCAAAAGAGTCCAGCCCGATTGTATCAGTATCTTTATCATGCCGCCGTCCATAGAAGTTCTCGAAAAAAGACTCCGCGGCCGCGGTACGGAAACAGAAGAAAATATTCAGAAACGCATGGCAAGAGCCAAGGAAGAACTTCCGAAAGCCAAAGATTACGACTATGTTGTTATCAACGGTGCTTTAGAGGACTGCGTTGCCGATGTCAAAAGCATTATCCGAGCCGAAAAACTTAAAAACAATGTACAATGATTTGGCATGGTGGAGTTTGCGGGCTAAAGTCGGTTTCTGTAGTCGGGGGCAGTTCGTGAACCCCTCCGTCAAAAACCGCATGAGTTTCTACAGAGTTTCGGATTTTATATGAACTCTAATTCTATATTCTATTCAATTTTGTTATGGCGGTTTTTGCCACCTCCCCTTTCAGGGGAGGCAAGATACATCTTCTTATTGCAGTTTTAAAGCAACTTTAAAGAACTATCTTGTCTCCTTTGATAAAGGGTGTTTTACACAAAATAAAATATGAATAAATGAGAATAATTCTCAAAAATTCTTAATTCAATAACTAACCCCAACCATAAACTTTCGGCAAGCGGAATATCTCGTCTCCCCCGAAAGGGGGCGGAGTGCCTCCGCAGTCAATTAGCGTTTAAGTATATGAAAAACAATTATTTTATTGCCGCGCCTTAAATATAATCTGAAACGCGGCTATAAAGTGGAACATTTCAGAAATCAGAGCGCGAAATTGTCCAGTGCGGTCACGCACCAATTTTTGACGGAGGGGTTCAGGGGGAGCATGAAGCCGTTGTTCATAAAAAACTCAAGCGGGAGAACAAACTTACCTATGCAAAAATTATTAATTATTAATTGTTAATTAAATAATCAGGGGGAGATTTTATTATGTATGAACATTATACAAGACCGTCGGTAGATGATATTTTTGCAGGAAAAATGAGTAAATATGCGCTGGCGATTGCGGTCGCCAAAAGAGCAAGAGAAATTACAGATGATATGCAGAGCGACAAGGGCAAGGTTTGTGACAAGCCTGTTATCGTTGCTGTTGAGGAATTCAAGGATCATAAGTATGCGATCCTTGAACCCGATGTAGATGACTGATTCGTTTCTGGTCGCTGCGGTAGCGGTGGAAAATGCCAATTACAGCTTCGACAAGCTTTATGATTATGCCGTTCCGATTGAAATGGCAGACAGCATAAAAGCAGGATGTAGGGTAAAAGTTAGTTTCGGTCACGGTTTAAGGCAGGGAATGATCTTCTCTTTGCATGAAGCACAAGATATTTCGGGTCTGAAAAAAATATCATTTCTGATCGATCAAGAGCCTGTTATGTCGGAGGAACTTCTGGCACTTGCGGAATTTATGAAACAGCGGTGTTACTGCACGTATTTCGATGCCTGTTCGGCAATGCTGCCGACAGGACTTTCTGTGAAGCTTACATACAGCTACAGTGCCGACAGGGAGATCGACCCTGAATCGTTTATGCTTTCCGAGGAAGAAAAAACGATATATGGTTATCTTTATGCCAGAAAGTCGCCCATGCGTGAGGACAGACTCATTAAGAATCTTTTGCTTGAAAACGAAAGTATTTTGCGTGAGCTGACGGAAAAAGGTGTTCTGATCAGAACGGAAACCGTAAAAAAACGCATGGCGGATGTTACCGTGAAGATGATCAGGCTGAAAGTCGAAATTCCCGAAAGGAAATATACACCCAGCCAAAGTGAAGTGCTGAAAGTGCTTGGAGAGATCGGCGAAGCTTCTGTTAAGGAAATATGCTATTTTACAGGCGTGACAGCAGCAGTGACGGATAACCTTGTGAAAAGGGGTATCTGTGAATATTTTGAGGCAATGCCGCCGAAAATTACAGAAGTGCCGTCCATGCCTGCAGAAACCGAACATATTACCCTGACAGATCAGCAGGAAAAAGCCTATGCGGATATCCTGCAAAAATATGAAAGCGGAGAGCCGTCCGTTACTTTGCTTTACGGTGTTACGGGAAGCGGAAAAACCTCCGTTTTTATGAAGCTGATCGATAAGGTCAATGAGGACGGCAGGGGCATTATCTGTATGGTTCCCGAAATTTCTCTGACACCGCAGTTACTAAGCAAATTTCAGGCACGTTACGGTAAAAGAGTAGCGGTATTTCACAGCGGCTTGTCGCTCGGCAAACGCCTTGACGAATGGAAACGAGTGAAAAACGGGCAGGCCAATATTGCAGTCGGCACACGCTCTGCGATCTTTGCACCGCTTGAAAATATCGGTCTGATCGTTATGGATGAGGAGCAGGAATACAGCTATAAATCCTCCGCCACACCGAGATTTCATGCA
Organism: uncultured Ruminococcus sp.; assembly: GCA_902773065.1. Classification (GTDB taxonomy): domain Bacteria; phylum Bacillota; class Clostridia; order Oscillospirales; family Acutalibacteraceae; genus UBA1213. Next base: position 13,052 of record CACYDD010000003.1, read on the forward strand.
AGGGAGCTGGCAAAATTCAGGTGTACACAAAATCAGTGTCCGCTGGTGCTTTCTTCCGCTACACCGTCCGTTGAAAGCTATTATTATGCTCTGGGCGGCAGGTATTCGCTCGACACGCTCAGCAAGCGTTACGGCACGGCAAAGCTGCCGCACGTGATCACTGCCGATATGAACATTGAACAGCAGCAGGGGAATACATCAGGCTACAGCTCGGTTCTTCTCGAAGCAATAGAAGATAACCTTGAACACGGTCATCAGTCGATCTTGCTTCTCAACAGAAGAGGGCATAATACCTTTATTGCCTGTCGTGAGTGCAATGAGGTCGTTTCATGCCCGAACTGCTCGATCTCCATGACCTTTCACAGTGCCAACAACAGACTGATGTGCCATTACTGCGGTCACTCGATCATTGCCCCGAAGGAATGTCCTTCCTGCGGTTCAACAAAGCTGCGGTATTCGGGAGCAGGAACGCAAAGAGCACAGCAGGAATTGCAGGAGCTGTTCCCTGATGCAAGAATCCTCCGTCTGGATACAGACTCTACCATGCAGCGGTTCGCCTATGAAAAAAAATTAGGCGCATTCCGTGACGGAGAGTATGATATCATGCTGGGTACACAGATGGTAGCAAAGGGACTGGATTTCCCGAATGTCACGCTTGTCGGTGTTTTATCCGCTGACGGCATGATGCACGGAGATGATTTCCGCAGCTATGAACGCACATTTTCGCTTCTGACACAGGTTGTGGGACGTTCGGGCAGGGGCGGCCTTGAAGGTCGTGCAGTGATACAGACCTTTGAGCCGCAGAATCCGATTATAGAACTTGCCGCCGCACAGAATTATGATGAATTTTTCAGAACCGAAATTGCCCTGAGAAAAGCAATGCTCTATCCGCCGTTTGCGGATATCGGTGTGGTTGCTTTTATCAGTGAGGACAGACAGCTCACCCGTGAAGCCGCCGATTATTTTTCCGAAAGGCTGAAAACCTTAGCGGAAAACCGATTTTCGGAGCTTCCGCTCAGAGTCATGGGACCTGCACCTGCCGCAGTGGCAAAAATCGGCGGTAAATACAGATACAGAATGATCATAAAATTCAAAAACAGCAGGCGTTTCCGCGAAATGATGTCACAACTTCTGACCGATTTCGGAAACAGCAGACGTTTCTCTTCCGTCACTGCCTATGCCGACATAGACCCAGACAACATTATTTAATGCATAATTCATAATGCATAATGCATAATTAGCGGCGTGGCAGAGTTGGTAAGCTCAAATTGACTTTGGTAGTCGGGGGTAGTTTGTGAACCCCTCCGTCAAAAACCGCATGAGTTTCTACAGAGTTTGGGGTTTTATATGAACTTTGATTCTATCTTCTATTCAACTTTATTGTGGCGGTTTTTGCCACCTCCCCTTTCAGGGGAGGCAAGATATTCCGCTTGCCGGAAGTTTGTGGTTGGGGTTAGTTATTTAATTGAGAATTTCTGAGAATTATTTACAATTATTTATATTTTATTTTGTGTAAAACACCCTTTATCACAGCAAAACTGTGATAACTTCACTTTCAGAGGAGACAAGATAGTTCTTTAAAGTTGCCTTAAAACTGCAATAGAAGATGTATCTTGTCGGAAGTGTATGATTAAGATTAGTTTCTGAAATATCTTTATGTAGAAAATTTCTGAACAGAATTTTTTGATTTTGAATTTAGTGTTCTTGCATAAAAATTTATGGCTCTTCCCTAGAAAGTGTGGGTAAAAAACCATGAAACTACAGACGATATCAGTCAAAATGGTAATTTGCATTTATTCCACGA
>CACYDD010000004.1 GCA_902773065.1 uncultured Ruminococcus sp.
AAAAATTCTCTTGAAAATCAGAAGGCTTTCCTTGTAAAATGGGCATTTTTAAATCATTATACGCTTCTGAGTTTCACGGATTTAGGTTTCTTTTTATTCATTATACCAAATATCATGATTGCCTGTCAATAGAAAAAACTAAATTTTTATATTTATTTTTCTGCTGTGATGATAAAATGATTTTTCCGGCATTTTATCAGCCCGTCCTTCTGCATTTTGCTGAGTTCATTGGAAAGTACTGAACGCTCCACATTGAGGTAATCCGCAAGCTGCTGACGGTCAAATGGTATATCAAATTCACAGCTTTTTTTCTGAATTGATACACTGTTCAGATATGACATAACCCTTCCACGGACTTGTCTGGGGGCAGTATGAAAGCTTCTGCCTGATAAATGCAGATTTTTTCTTGCAGTAATCATCAGGAGATTATTGAGAAGTTTTGCTTTACTTTCAGAATCTAAAAGATAAATTTTTCTCATGTCAAGAAAAATAATACTGCATTCTTCATTTGCACAGACATCAACCAGCATAGGCACATCAGTCAAAAGTGCATAGCTTTCAGCAAAAAACTGCCCCTTTCCGACAAGATTAAGAATAGTGCGGTTTCCCCATATATCGTTGCTTTCTATGGTAACACTTCCATCTGCAACAAAACACAGATTATCAGAAATGTCTCCTGCTGTAAAAATCATTGTGCCTTTTCTGAAACGTTTCTCACAGGCATGAAGCGATTGCAATAATTTATTGATTTCACTTTCATCAAAGCCACTGAACAGCACAGAAGTGCTTAAAATTGAATTTTTCATAATTTCCTCCAAAATGTTGTAATTACAACATACTTTTTATTTTGATTATACTATAATAATTACAGAAAGTCAAGGAGGTATTGCTATGATACGGAAAATAATTGAGATAAATGAGGAAAAATGTAACGGCTGCGGACTTTGTGCAAAGGCTTGTCATGAGGGAGCTATTGCGGTTTTGAATGGCAAGGCAAAGCTCATGCGTGATGATTTCTGCGATGGTCTCGGTGATTGTCTCCCTGCCTGTCCTGTGGACGCTATCCACTTCACCGAACGTGAAGCGGCAGCTTATGACGAAAAAGCTGTGCAAGCTAACAAGCAAAAAAAGTCCGTTTGCAGTGGTTTCACCTGTCCGGGTTCTGCTTTGCAGAGCTTCACTCCAAAAGAAAATGAAAGCAACGTTCGTGTTTCAAGCTGTCTGAGACAATTCCCTGTGCAGATAAAGCTCCTGCCTGCAAATGCTCCGTACTTTGAAAATGCTGATTTACTGATTGCTGCGGATTGTACTGCCTATGCTTACGGAAATTTTCATCAGGATTTTATCCGTGGGAAGATAACGCTCATCGGCTGTCCGAAGCTCGATAATGTGGACTACTCAGAAAAGCTGACGGAGATATTCCAGAATAACAATATAAAGAGTATTACCCTCACAAGAATGACCGTGCCGTGTTGCGGAGGTATGGAGTATGCGATAAAACGTGCAATAGCGGCAAGCGGTAAGGATATTCCGCTTGAAGTCGCTGTCATTTCACCGGACGGCAGTATCGTTGAGATAAGAAAATAAACGGAGGTATCTATCATGGAACAGAAAATGTTTTGCTATCAGTGTCAGGAAACAGCAGGCTGTAAAGGCTGTACAATATGCGGAGTATGCGGTAAACAGCCCGAAACTGCGGCAATGCAGGACTTGCTTGTGTATGTTACAAAAGGATTGTCGGCAGTAACTACTCAGCTCCGTGCAGAAAATCAGAATATTGATAAATCTGTAAATCATCTTGTCAGTCTGAATTTATTCACTACTATCACAAATGCAAATTTTGATAATGACAGCATTATTGCCAAAATTACAGAAACGCTTGCTGTTAAGGAAGAACTGCTCAAAAAGGTACAAAATAAAGACATTCTCCCTAAATCAGCTATTTGGAATGGTACGGACTATGCAGAGAAAGCAAAAACTGTCGGTGTTCTTGCAACCAAAAACGAAGATATACGCTCTTTGCGTGAATTGATAACTTACGGTCTGAAAGGTCTTGCAGCTTACACGAAACACGCAAATGCTCTGCTGAATGACAACGAAGAACTTGATGCATTCATGCAGTCGGCACTTGCAAAAACGCTTGATGACAGCCTGACGGTTGATGAACTTGTGGCTCTCACACTTGAAGTCGGCAAATACGGCGTTCAGGGAATGGCTGACCTTGATACTGCAAATACAACAGCTTACGGCAATCCAGAAATAACTACTGTTGATATTGGAGTCAGAAAAAATCCTGCTGTTTTGATTTCAGGTCATGACCTGAAAGACTTGGAAATGCTCCTTGAACAGACAAAAGATACGGGAATTGATGTCTATACACACTGTGAAATGCTTCCTGCTCATTATTATCCGTTCTTCAAGAAATATCCGCATTTTGCAGGAAACTACGGTAATGCATGGTGGAAACAGAAAGAGGAGTTTGAGAGTTTCAACGGTCCGATTCTGATGACGACTAACTGTATTGTTCCGCCGAAAGATTCCTACAAGGACAGACTCTGGACAACGGGTGCGACAGGTTATCCAAACTGCAAGCATATTGATGCTCCTTATGGTGAAACAAAAGACTTTTCACCTATCATCGAACAGGCGAAGAAATGTCCTCCTCCGACTGAAATCGAAACAGGTTCTATTGTTGGTGGTTTCGCCCATGAACAGGTATTTGCACTTGCCGATACCGTTGTAGAAGCTGTAAAATCGGGGGCTATCCGCAAATTTGTAGTCATGGCAGGCTGTGACGGCAGAGCGAAATCCAGAAGCTACTATCAGGAATTTGCAGAAAAACTTCCAAAAGATACTGTAATTCTAACGGCAGGCTGTGCGAAGTACAAGTATAACAAGCTGAATCTCGGTGACATCGGCGGTATTCCGAGAGTTCTCGATGCAGGACAGTGCAATGATTCTTATTCTCTGGCACTTATCGCCCTGAAACTGAAAGAAATATTTAGGCTTGATGATGTGAATGAACTGCCCATTGTTTACAATATCTCATGGTATGAGCAGAAAGCGGTTATTGTTCTTCTTGCTTTGCTGTATCTCGGAGTGAAGAACATACACCTCGGACCGACACAGCCTGCGTTCCTGTCTCCGAATGTGGCAAAGGTTCTTGTGGACAGTTTCGGCATTGCGGGTATTACGACTGTTGACGAGGATATGAGGATTTTCGGCATCTGCTGAATGTGACAAAGTCACAGAAAAAGGACTTCTTTTCTGTTATAATAAAGACATCAAAT
>CACYDD010000005.1 GCA_902773065.1 uncultured Ruminococcus sp.
AACGCCTTCTGTACCAATTTCTCCTGAATAGCAGTCCGTCTGACTTTTTATTTCTGCCAAGGTATAGACGATTCTGTCTATCACCTCTGTTTTTCCTGTATTCGGATTTATCATGACTTCATTGATTCCGTTGCTGATTTTCAGAATATCCAATAATTCCGCAGGCAAAAATTTGTGTGCTTTCTGATATTGCCTTTTTGTCAGCGGAGAACGTAATTGACATGATTCACCGTATTTTTGCTGAATCAGTTTAACAATATTCAAGAAACATCACTCCTACCCTGAGACATTAAAATGCAATTATGTAAATCGCAATTCAGGCATATAACATTCTCAAATTTCATAATCTCCGTCTACAAATCCACGATATCCCGGGCACTTATTCCTCAACTCATATTCTTTACATAGATATGTTTCTTGACGCATTTCAAAATCTTTATCTTCTAAGTATTTAAAGAAATCATCCTTGTTGTTCACTTTCAGATAATCTCCCTTATATTTTCGATAGCACAACATCGTTCCGTAATCGTCGCATCCATACGGAGAATAATCGGAATACTGACAAGTAAAACAACACTTTATATAATAATCCCGTGACATCTGTTTGCAAATATCATGCAAAGCAGATTCAAAATACAATGTCTTTCTTGTACTGCTGTAGTTCACTCCATCCACATATAGAGTAAAATCATAAACATTCACATCATCACGATATACCCTCACATCATCGCAATATATGATTGTCCGGCTTTTTTCTGTATCAGGCACTGTATATTCAAAAGAAATATGAATCGTTCCTTGAATTTCACTGTTGTCACGTTTACGAAATACTTTGACAGGTATATCAACATCAAGTGCATATCTTTGCAGGTCATACCAGTATGAACCTTTTCTGTTGCCGTCAATATATCCGCCTGCTTTTAAAATGTGAAATTTTTCCTTCGCCTCATCATACTTCGTAACATCAGCAAGTTGAAAATCTCCCAGGCTGCTCCCCCGAAACGCTATTCCGTCAAGAGTGAATGAAAGAGGATCGTTTTGGTATTCTTCCTCTGTGTTGACAATATCAACGAATGTATCGTGATATTGATCTTTATAATGTGCTTTCCAAATCTGCATTTTCTTCTCCTGATAAATCAAGTATTGATAAGAACTTATGGGGAATCAGTATGGGTGCGGCGGCTCGCCGCTTTCTTTGGTGCAGGCAATTCATCAAACATAGCATGGAACAATTTGTTCAGAAATTCTTTATTGTCTGTTTCCTCAACCATCAGCATTTCTTTCGCACCCTCATACGGTAATTCCAAAGGTGCATCGGACATAAGACTTTTTGCTGATTTTGTCGGCTTGACAAGAAACCGATTGTCATAAATGCCGCCAACGATTTTCCCCTGATAATAAATGATGTATTCCCCCATCATTGCTTTATAGGTTATGTCGTTCAAATCAGATAATTGCTCCAATACAAAATCCAGATATTCTTTACTCGAAGCCATACCATTTCCTCCGTTTGCTGTTATCACGTTTTGATGATAACATAGATTGATCGAATTTACAATAGAATACAATCAAAAAGATAGTTAAGGAATAAATTTCAAAAAAATACATTCAAATCAACTATTTTGAACTTTTTGTATAACATTAAAAAAGAAACAGTAAAAATATTGACATATTTCATATAATTGTATATAATAATCTTAACTCTTTTATAAATCATAATGTTTTTATGTAACTTGTACAATAATATTATCATTTTTTTGAATAGATAAAACGAAAGGAGTAAAAAAATGACAACAGATGAAACATTGAATCATCAGCCAGCGGAAAATTTTACGATTCCCTGCAACGAGTCTGACGTTCCGGCTGCCGAAACAACTGATATTCCGGAAGATATTGTTTCTGAAATAATTGAGTTATCAGACGATACCGAACCAATCGGACAGCCTGAAACTATTTTGCAGGAAATCAATACAGGGTTCGATAAACTGTCCCAAATTATTGAGGCACTTCCGGATCATGAAGTCTTTTCTTCTCAAATCGGACAGCTTCAAAAACAGATCGAGGAACTGACAGCTTCTGTCAAAGAACTTGCCGAAAACAAGCAGGCTTCTGATACAAAAACAGATACTCTTAAAGAACTGATCAATAAATTGATTGAAAAACAGGACAGCAATGACCGCAAACTGACACAAACACTCAGAGAAAATGCGAATTTTCAGATACAGGTTCGTAACGGTATGCAGCATGACTTGGATGACCTGAAAAAACGTGTCAACGGAGAACAATATCTCCCTATTCTGAAAGATATATCTGAAATGTATGTAGATTATATCTTTTTGACAGACTGTAAACTTTCGGAGACTGACATTAAAAAGAACCTCAGCATGATGTTTGATCAGTTTGAGGACTTTTTTGAAGAAAACGGAGCTTCTGTATGTATCAGCGAGTCGGATTCTCCAAGAAAAAGCCGCTCCTGCAGAGTAGTCGAGAAAATCCCGACAGGCGATCAGACTGCTCACAATACCATTGCAAAATCACGCAAACCGGGTATCATCAAGGGTCAGACCGTATTGCAGCCCGAATATGTTGATATCTATGTGTATGACGCTTCTCTGGACAATGAAAAGAACGCCGGAGAAGAGGAACAACAATCTTAAAACTTTTATTCCTGTTATGGAATTTAAAAGCATATCACAAATATAAAAAACGGAGGAAAATTTATGGGAACATTTGGAATTGATTTAGGAACGACTTACAGCTGTATTTCAACACTTGACCGTAACGGGAACCCTGAGATCATTAAAAATCAGGCGGATAATACCGACACACTGGCTTCTGTTGTCTTTTTTGAAAATGACAATAATATCGTTGTCGGCGAAGCGGCAAAAGAAAGAATCGAAACCGACGGTGACAGAGTCGTTGATTGTATCAAACGTCAGATCGGTAAACCCGATGCTAAAACATATACTTTTTTTGACAAAACATACACCCCGACAGATATCAGTTCACTGATCCTCAAACGTATCAAGCAAATGGCAGAGGAACAGGGATATTCCGTAGAAGATGTTGTTATCACCTGCCCTGCTTATTTCGGATTTGAAGAACTGGAGGAAACCAGAAAAGCCGGAATGCTCGCAGGAATGAATGTTCTTTCCGTTATTGCTGAGCCGACAGCTGCCGCTCTGAGCTACTGTGCAAGACAGTTCCAGGAAGAACGTACCATTATGGTATATGACCTGGGCGGCGGTACTTTCGATGTAACGATCCTCAAAATGTCTATGGATACCAATGCAGAGGGTCAGGAAGTACAGAAAGTGAAAGTTATCACCACAGGCGGTGACGACCTCCTCGGCGGTAAGGACTGGGATGACCGTCTTGTAGAATATGTCACCAATGCCTGCTGCACCGAAAACGGTATCAGCGTTGAAGAACTGGATCACGAAACCCATCAGCTGATCCGCAGCAGAGTGGAAAATGCCAAGAAAAAACTCACTAATCTGGAAGAAACCTCCGTCAAAGTCAATATCAATAATTCCATGACAAAGGTAAAGATCACAAGAGAGGAATTTGAAAACCTGACGGCA
>CACYDD010000006.1 GCA_902773065.1 uncultured Ruminococcus sp.
ATTTGAAGATAAACACACTACAATAATAATCAACGGTAGTAAAATATTCAATAGTCGATTGTCGAATATAGTCTATTAATCAACTGTTTTGTCAATCAGTTGATTATTTTGGAGGTCAGTATGGAGAAAAAAACAGATTTAAGAGTTGTAAAAACCAAAAGAAGAATCAAGGAAGTATTTAATGAACTTCTGACCAAAAAAGATGTGAAAAAAATTTCTGTGACAGAGCTTTCACGAATGGCAGAAATTAATAAGGGAACATTTTATCTGCATTATAAAGATATATATGAACTCTATGCCGAAGTCTTGCAGGATAAAGTCAATGAAATTGTCAACGGAATTACTTTTTTCAATGAATTTTTTGATGCCCCACAGGATTTTATTTATCACCTTGCGCAGTACGGTAAACATCATCTTCGCCCCGAGGATTATCCTGTCTTTCAGTCGGGAAATTTTATTTATGTTCAAATGATACCTGAATTAATGACAGAGGCACTCAGAAATAAGATTTATGAACAGGGAAGTATAGAGCGCACAGAGGATAATAATATCAGACTGAACTATATTCTGTTCAGTTTGTATCACTTTTTGCAGGACGAACATCCTGACAAAAAATATCCTATTGTATCGAAACTGATCGTAGGAGATATCCGTGCAGCATTTCCAGATGTGGTAAAAAAATAAAAATAGGAGAGTATGAAAATGAAGGTATTAATTACAGGAGCTTCTTCCGGAATTGGATATGAAATTGCCAAAAAAGCAGCATCAAGATATGATGAAATGGTGCTTGTCGGCAGAAATGAGAAAAGGCTCAATCAGCTAAAAAATGAAATTTTGCATAAACATAATATACATATTAAAACGGTAGTGACAGACCCGAGTGTTCAGGAAAATTGCATCAGGCTGTTTGAAGAAAATAAAGATGTTCATCTTCTGGTAAATAATGCAGGTTTTGGTGACACAGGTGTTTTTGATGAAACCAGTCTTGAAAAAGATACCATGATGATCAATACCAATATTGTGGCACTGCACACACTGATGAAGCTGTATCTCGGAGAAATGAAAAAAAGAAACAGGGGTCATATCCTGAATACCGCTTCCATGGCAGGATTTTTTCCCGGACCGCTGATGGCTACCTATTATGCAACAAAAGCATATGTTGTAAGCCTTTCAGAGGCGGTAAGAGAGGAACTCAGACGGGAGAACTCCAATGTTACCATAAGTATCCTTTGTCCCGGTCCTGTATTGACTAATTTTGGAAAATCTGCTAATGTTGATTTTAAATTTTATGGTGTTAGCAGCCGGTATATTGCTGATTATACAATGAAGCACCTGAAAAAATTTCACATCGTACCTCGTCTTGAAATGAAAGCAGCAAAAATCGCTGCAAAGTTTATTCCTGCTTCATTTGCCGCAAAATTCATTTATGAGGTACAGAATAATAAGCTTCGATGATTGTTATTTATATTCACTTACTAAAGATGTAATTGCTATTGAATCAATGTGATGAATTGTGTTATAATGATGATAATAATGTATGTCGGGAGTGATTCTGATGAAAGAAAACAAACGATTTAAAAAAGGTGTGTTGGCAGCAGCCGTATTTTCAACGGCGATACTTGTTACCGGCTGTGGTATATATGGTCCGGAAGCTTATCAAGAACTACCTGATAAAAAAGAAAGTGACTATTCAGATGTTATCACAGAAAACGAAAGTAAACAACCTGAATCTGATTCAGAATTCGAGGAAAGCAGCTTTTTAGTTGAAGATAATATTAATGAAGAAGTATATGGACCTCCGCCGTTAGAGGATGATGAAATATCCGAGGATGTCTCTGAGGAAGGCTCTAAAGAGGAAATATCGGAAGTGAATAATTTTCAAGCAGAGAATAATTCCAATGTTGCTGTTTACGGACCTCCGCCGGCAACGTAAAAAGGGGAAACAGTGATGTATCGTGATATAAAAACAAATCATATGGAACTCCTGCATGAATACCGTCAGGAATTGCGCAAGCAACCAAAATTGAAATTTCTGTTTCTGGAGCTTACACTGGGCTGTAACGAAAGGTGTC
>CACYDD010000007.1 GCA_902773065.1 uncultured Ruminococcus sp.
ACTCAAAAAACAGCGATTACGTATTCAACACAAATTCAACGGTAACAAATCTTTCAACGACTTATACTGTTAATAACGAAGCAAAATATCAGGAATTCTACATCAAAGTAAGAGCTAAGGGCACAAACGGTGCTATCACAGAGACAAGATATAATCTGCCGACTACAAGAACTCTTACAATGAACGATGAACGCTACCAGTTTGCAATGTCGGAATATGGCGATAAGACAAAAGCTAATTTCTATTTTGACGATATATTCAACACCGGTACAATTGATCTTCATTTCAACCCTTCAGAATCAACTTTCTGGTTCACATCTAATGCTTCTCATAAAACAATTTCTGTAGATTCCAACAAGACAAATCATTTTGATTTTACATCTAAAAATGCAGCGGTTGGTTCAACGGTAGTACTTTCTATTAAGAACATTCCTCAGAATCGTGTTGTAAATGAGGTTACGATCAACAGAAAGAATACTGCTCCTGCAGCATCGGGCAGCAAAGTTCCCAACAGCTCAGGCTCAAGTGAAGTAACGGTTACTTCACTCGGAAGCAATCAGTATTCATTTGTAATGCCTGCTTATGATGTTGAAGCGTCTGTTTCGTTCAGAGCTCCCCAGACATTTACGGTAACTTGTCAATCAAGTGATACAAACAAGGGTACAGTAAGTGTTAATAAGACCAGAGTTACAGAGGGCAAATCTGTAACAGTATATGCAACTCCTACAGGTGTTTCCGGTTCAAATGATAATGTATTCAGCAACTGGTCGTTTGATGACGCTTCGTATGGAACATATGCAGGCGGTACAACAAGCACCGACATGACTGCACAGATTACTCCGACACATGATATCACGATTACAGGTAACTTTACAACAAAGGCAATTGAACAAGTTTCCGGATATTATTTACTGTATAATACAAAGGAAGCAGATGTAGATAACTGGGATAAAGACGCTCAGGGAAATCATATTGCAAATATCTATAAGTATACTGATAATTCCGGATATTTCGTTGATCTCAGCAGAGAAAGTATAACAACAGACAATAGAACGACAGTATTCTTCGGTGTTGTTAATGTTAGCAGCTATTCAAGCTTTAATAAAGATAACAATTTGATTAATAAAGAAACAGCAAAGACAGTTACATCAACAAATACTGTTCTCGTTTCAGCAGAAGAAAAGGAAAACAATGGTAGTGCTTATCGCTATGGTAAGGCCACACTTAAAGAAGATTCCGTTACAAGCATAAGAATTAAAATTGACAATCCTTCTTCTGTAACAGCATACACGGTTGTTCCGACAGGTTCATATACCGAAGGCGTAAAAATCTATGCTAAAGACGGTACAAACCGTGATGACAGCTATAGTACAACAAAGTATGCCAAGATTGCCAATACAACAGCTGTAAAGGTAAATGATGGTGGTTCAACATCTGCATTGACCGGCTTAAAATCTCATACTTATTATGATTATGGAACAGCCGCGGAAGGCGATACGATCCGTGTTACAACGACAATTGAAAGTGCTTATTGTAATAAGTATTATGTAAAAGCATTCTGCGTTAACGGCGTATCTTATAAGGTTATTGATCAGCCTGCGATCGGTGATGCAAGACGAGCTACTGACGGCACCGGCGGTGTGTATAGCTTTGACTATACAATAACAGACGATGATGAGTATCTTGAAATCACTCCGATATACTTCTATCTTACCGACGGTGATTACGCTGATCTTGGATTTATCACATTCTACGTTGAAAAGTACACAGGTGATATTGTAAATCAGTGGGGTAATACGCTTGCATGCCAGGCGTGGTATACTGGTGGATCTGAAGTAGTTAGTAGCGGTAAAGATCCTAATAATCTGAGTGCCCTTGGCGGATATCCCGGACAGCCGCTTGTATATGACGGCGGTGTTCATTATATGCAGGTTCCTAAGAGATTACCGGTAAATAATAGTGGCACAGTTACTGTACAGGGTATTACTCTGAACAACTATTACTGGGATTATACTCATCAGGAGCTCTGCTCGAAAGATGTATCCTTCAAGGGTAAATACAATACTCGTACAGGCAGAGAGACGAACTCTCAGACATACGACTTTAACGACTTCGCAGCACTTGCATCTATGGGCGTGGACACCATTATCTTCTCTATGAAGTATGAAACTGCTACAGCTCATAAGGACACTTCAAGCAGTGCTTTGCTTGATACGTCGGTTTACGGCAACGGCTGGCATGGCTTTGTAGACTACTATGACAGAGGAATCGATCTGTTTGGTCATATACTCTATAAAGATGGTGCTTCCGATAAGCTTTACGGTTCGCAACCCGATGTATATTCGGAAGGCACAACTCCTTATAACGAAGGTGAAGTTGAAGCAAGAGATAATACTAAGAAGCTTTGGATCGTTTCAAGAGGTTATCAGGCAATAAAGAATAGTCATGGCGGTTACTCTGGTAACTATGCAACCATCTGGGATATTTACAGCTATGACGGATCAACCTTTACAAAGCGTGGTTCACTTCCCGGCTCATCATTAATTCCAAATAACATTTCCAATAGTTACACATACGAATCGGATGGAACACTTGCTACAAGTGG
>CACYDD010000008.1 GCA_902773065.1 uncultured Ruminococcus sp.
AACAGATTCATTAACCCAATACATAATATTCTTTCCTTTCAAAAGACATAAAATCAGCTGTTTCTGCAACAGCTTTATCATTATAGCATATTTTTTCATAAAAATCAAGGGTTATTTTCTTATTTTTTGTATATTCTTACAAAACCGTCATTTTTGTTTAATGAAAATTGATGTGATTCAAGATTGAACACTAATCCCTCACCACTAATCACTAATCACTAAAACTGCCGCACAACCGTATAAAACGCTGTGCGGCAGTTGCTGTCATGTAATTAAATATCAGATCAAACCGGCTTTTTCCTGGTTCTTGATATGCTGGTCATTTGTCTTTGCATAATATGCAACAGCAGGCTCTGTTGAAGTAGCAGCCTTATGACAGAAGTAATAGTAATCTGTCTTATCGGGATTCAAAGCTGCCTTGATGGCTTCAATACCCGGGTTACAGATCGGACCTGCGGGCAGACCTTTAATTTTATAGGTACTGTACGTACTGGTAAAAGTACTTCTGATAGAAGCAGGAACCTGACTTTGGGATTTATAAGGATAGAATTCTGTTGAGTCAAGCTGCAGCATATCCAGACCTGTTTCCCCTTTTTTATTCTTTCCGTCTGTTTCAGCAGTATCCAGTCGGTTGTGAATAATTGAAGAGATAACATACATATCATCTGCATCGGCTGCCTCTGCCTGAATCAGTGATGCCATGGTAATCACTTCTTCCATCGACATACCAAGTTCCTTTGCTCTGTCTTCAAGGAGTGTCTTTTTTTCGTTCTTTTCAAAACGATATTTCGTCAGATAAAGCTTGCGGCGGTAGTTGGAAAGGAACTTTCTCATTACTGAACTCGGGTCTTCGCCGACATAGAAATCATAGGTATCGGGGAACAGATAGCCCTCGAGACGATAATATCTCTGACCGGAATTGGTAATGCCCTTAAGGAATTCGTAATCCTCATCAAATTCTGTGGAATTGCACTTTTTAATAAATGCCTCTGCGGAACAAACCTTTCCATCTTCGAGGAGCTGTGCAAAATCATTAACAGTAATACCCTCTCTGAATTGTATTGTCACGACATCGGTTCTGTTCATATCAGACTGCATATAGTTGATGATCGCCTGATAATCCTTGTTGGTTTCAATATCAAATGTACCCTGGGTAAAGCCAGATGTTGACTTTGTGACCCATGCATAAAGCTTAAAGAAATTTTTATTATTGATTACTTTGTTTTTGGACAGTATCTCTGTGATCTGATCAATATTCGCATTTTTAGGAATGGTAATAGAGACGCTTTTTTCCTCTTCACGTCCGACAGCCAGCATATCGTCAACGCCTACCATAATGTATTCGCCGATCATGATAGAAACGAAGAAAACCATAATGATCCAGATCGTGCGGAAAATGATCCTGTTTTTCTTTGCTTTTATGCGGCGGCGTTTCTTGTCGTAACGCTTTGCTGCTCTCAGTTCAGACTTATTCAGCACCTCTTCTGTATCATCATAAAGATCGTCGCTGTAGCTTGTGATGTCACTTCCGCCGTCCGTATATGTTCCTATATTTTCGTATGAATCGGATTCATCAACAAAATTCTGATTTCCGCTGTCAAGCTCGGAGGGGGCATCTGCCGGAGCATTATCTGACACCGCTGCAGGTTCATCAGAAAAATCATCAAGATTTCCGAAATTGATTTTAAAGCCCTCTATTTTTTCCTTTCTTTTCTGTTCAAGCTCATCATTCATAAAATGAACCCCTTCCTTTAAAAATACAGAATACTGTTTTCGGTAATGATACAGTCCATTACTGCATCATGCTGTTCATAAGGTATTTGATCAAACATACAACATTCATAGCACAGTCCTGCCGTATATCCGCCGAATTGCTCCAGAAACCTGTCATAGTAGCCTTTCCCGAAACCGAGCCGCCTGCCGCCCATGTCAAACGCAAGTCCGGGCACAATGCAAAGACCGCTGCTGAAATCCGTAACCAGACATTCCTCTTTGACCTCGGGTTCAAAAATCCCGTAACTGCCCTTTGTCAGTTCACTGCGGCTTTGAATGGAAAAAAACTCCATTTCATTTGTACCATTTACACATTTCGGCACAGCAACTGTCATTCCCTTTTCCAGCGCATAATCGATCACACTTTCAGTATTGACCTCCAATGCAGAAGATGATACATAGCAAAACAGAATTTCCGGCTTGATTTCCTCCATCAGCTTTGCTGCACTGCGAAAGATCCGCCTGTCGGCTTCAAACCTTTGTGCTTTATCCATAGCGTCACGTCTGTTTTTACATTCTGTCCTGAGCTGCTTTTTATGTTCTTTCATATTCTGCTTTGTATGGCACTGTGAACCTTTTCGGCTGTTTCTTTGCCTTTGAGTACTTCAAGCAGCTTCAAAGCAAACTCAGCCGACACACCCATACCTCTTGCAGTAACGATCAGACCGTCATGCTCCACAAAACTGTTGTCATACACAGCACCGTCAAGTTCTTTTTCAAAACCCGGGAATGCTGTTGCTTTTTTGCCTTTTAATAAACCTAAATGACCAAGTATGGAAGGTGCTGCACAAATCGCACCGATCAATCTATCATTCTCCGCACAATATTTCACTGTGCTGATAACTGTTTCATTCTTTTCCAGATTCAATGTTCCCGGCATACCGCCCGGCAGAACGACTGCTTCGATATTATCGGTTTTCACCTCA
This sequence comes from uncultured Ruminococcus sp., assembly GCA_902773065.1. Classification (GTDB taxonomy): domain Bacteria; phylum Bacillota; class Clostridia; order Oscillospirales; family Acutalibacteraceae; genus UBA1213. The sequence goes on from CACYDD010000008.1 coordinate 2,700, forward strand.
TCGATCGTAAGATCCGCTGTTACAGGAATACCGTGTGAGCTTGTAATTGTTTTGTCGCCCACACCGACAGTCTGCACTTCAACGCCGCCTCTTCTCAGAATATCCACAGGTGTCAGTGCTTCTATTGTTTCAAAGCCTTCTGCCAAAAAAACATATACCATTTCAGTTTCCTCCCTTAAAAATCTATCTCCATTATATCCCATTCTCCCACAAATTGCAAGCCGGCGAGGCGCACCACGTGCGCAGGGAATTCGCGCAGTCGCTACCCTTCGGTCGCTCTGAATGAAGAAAGATTAGTTTATCGCCGCGCTTCGAGTTGATATGCCAACCATTGTACATTGCACATTATTTATGGTATTTGCCGCCGGAATTGATCTGGAAGGCACGGTAGATTTGTTCGCAGAGCATGACACGGGCAAGCTGGTGAGGGAAAGTCATTTTGGACATCGAGAGCCTGACAGAAGCTGTTTGTTTGACAGCATCCGAAAGTCCCCATGAGCCGCCTATCATAAAAGCAATATGCCCTGTTCCCTCTGTCGCTGTGTCTGCAAAGGTATCTGCAAGCTGCTCAGAGCTGTATAGTTTTCCCTCAATACACATAGCAGCAACTTTTGCACCCTTCGGCAATTTGGAAAGGATTCTTTCTCCCTCTTTGCGGACGGTGTTGTTAATTTGTGCCTGAGAAGGATTATCGGGAAGTTTTTCCTCATCAACCTCGATAATTGAAAAATCCGCATAGCGTTTCATTCGTTTTGCATATTCTGCACAGGCTTCACGCCAATAACTTTCTTTTAATTTTCCCACGCATATAATGGTTACTTTTAACATAATATACCTAATAAATCATGGCGGCATTATCCTTTTCAGCCGCTACAGTCAACATAAAATCAATGTTCTGCTTCATTTTGTTTTCGGTCAATGCACAGATTGCTGTCTGCTTGGCAAGATAGGGAATATTATTTTCCCTGCTCAGATGTGCCAGCACAAATCTTGTTGTTCCGCTTTTTACAAGCCCGACAAGCTTTTCCGCACAGGTATCGTTTGACAAATGCCCGATATCCGAAAGAATCCGCTTTTTTAATATGTAAGGATAATCGCCGTTTTCGAGCATACGAACATCGTGGTTGGATTCAATCACAACCGTATCACAGCCCCACAAAGCCTCTGACATACTGTCTGTGATATATCCTGTATCGGTTGCAAATGCAGTTTTTCTGCCGTCAGAGGTTTCCACAACATAACCGAAGCCCTCTGCACAATCATGAGATATACGGAACGGCTTGATTTTCATATCATCTGTTTCCATACCGCCGAGTGTGATCGGTGCAATATCAACCTTGTCGTTGATAAGCTCCTTTTCTCTCAGTGCTTCTATCGTACCACCCGACGCATACACTTTGAGCTTATGCCTTGTTGACAGCACTCTCAGTCCCTGCACATGATCGGTATGTTCGTGTGTAACGAAAATACTTTTTACATTTTTGATACTCAGTCCATTATCACTAAGCGCATTTTCGATCTGCTTTGCACTTCTTCCTGCGTCGATCAGAATTCCGCTTTCAGCAGATCCTATATAATAACAGTTTCCCGAGCTTCCGCTGAAAAGCGGATATAATCTCGGCATAATGTTTCCCCCTATTGTTTCAATCCACGCCCGGTAATTTGACGGAGTACGACAGAAACTCTTTCAGTGTGTAGATTACTTCTTATCAGCAGGGGATACCGATTCATCTCTCCGCCCGCTGCTGATGCTTGTTTGGTTTGAATCCCGCCACTTATCAGAAGCAGGGGACTCTTTGTTTTCTTGTTCAAAAAGGGGGAAGCAACGCATTGCAAGCTTCCCCGAAAGTCTGTTGTCAGGCTGTTTTCACTGTTGGGTCTTTGGTATAGACACGCTTGATATCTGCACCGAGAGCCGCAAATTTTTCCACTACATTCTCGTAGCCTCTTTCAATATGTCTGATATCCTCGATCTGCGTTGTACCTCTTGCACCGAGAGCCGCCACGATCATGGCAGCACCTGCACGCAGATCGGTTGCTTTCACAGGTACACCCTCCAACTGCGGAACGCCCTCGATCACCGCCTGCTTTCCGTCAACCTGTATCTGTGCACCCATTCTTCTCAGCTCATCAACATAGCGGAAACGGTTATCCCACACTGCTTCGTTTACAATGCTTGTTCCGTCCGCCATCGTAAGAATTGCTGCGATCTGCGGCTGCATATCGGTCGGAAAACCCGGGTGCGGCATTGTCTTGACATTGCAGCGTCTGAGCCTTTCATTGCGTATCACTCTTACCGAATCATCATATTCTTCAATGATAACACCCATTTCACGTAGCTTTGCGGTAATGGATTCAAGGTGCTTCGGAATCACGTTCTGCACGAGAACATCTCCGCCTGCACATGCTACCGCCGCCATATAAGTACCTGCTTCAATCTGGTCGGGAATGATCGAATACGTTGTTCCGTTGAGGTGCTTGACACCATTGACTTTAATAACGTCCGTACCTGCACCTCTTACATCTGCACCCATGGAATTCAGGAAATTCGCAAGGTCTACAATATGCGGTTCTTTTGCCGCATTTTCTATGGTCGTTCTTCCCTCTGCCTTGACAGCCGCCAGCATGATATTGACAGTTGCCCCTACAGATACCACATCAAGATAGACATGACCGCCGACAAGCTTATCAGCCTTTACCTTGATCATACCGCTTTCCACAACATGAGAAGCACCGAGTATGCCGAAGCCTTTCAGGTGCTGATCGACAGGACGGACACCAAAATCACATCCGCCGGGCAATGCTACTTCTGCTCTTGAATATTTGCCGAGAAGCGCACCCATCAGATAACTGGATGCTCTCATATGGCGAACCAGATCATAGGTAGCCACAGGTTCTCTGATCCCTCTCGGATCAATTTCCAGAGTGGATTTATCCACTCTTCTGACTTTTGCGCCCATTTCCTGCAAAATAGCCGCAATCAGGTTCACATCCTGAATGTCAGGTGTATTTTCAATACGGCATACGCCGTCAGACAATATAACTGCAGGGATAATAGCTACTGCGGCATTTTTTGCACCGCTGATTTTTACCTGACCGTGAAGCCGGTTACCGCCATTAACTACGATTTTTTCCAAATCTCAACACTCCCAATTCCATTCGTATGAGTCTAAGAATCTGTCAATGAATATAGGATCCAGTGGTCAAGGGTCAGGATTCAGGTCTGCCCCTTCACTTTATCATTCACCGTATGTTCCTAATATTATCGTTAATACTCTCCATAAAAATCGGATAACACCCGATATACCTACAATAAGTCATTCTTGAGTTATCATAATACAAATTGCTCCGATTGTCAATAAAAACCTTTTCCTACGATTGCATTTTCGGTAAAATACGGAAATTTCACCTTTAAAATGCCAAATATAAGAAATAAATTATCATTAATGATAACAGAATTATGGAACGAATCATTCCTCATTGATATAGAATTCGTATAAAGCTCTGTAGGTCATGTAAACATCGAGTTTTGATACAACTTCCATAGGAGCGTGCATGGAAAGAACGGGAACACCGAGATCAACAACATCGGCATTCAGATTGGCAACAAATTTTGCGATCGTTCCGCCGCCGCCGCCGTCTACCTTGCCGAGTTCTCCCGTCTGCCAGAGAACATTGGCATCGTCAAGGATTTTGCGTATTTTTGCCATATATTCTGCGGAGGCATCGGAAGTGGAATATTTTCCGCCGCTGCCTGTATACTTTGTAATAACCGCTCCGTTGTTGATGTAGGAGGAATTGTTTGCCTCAAAGGCAGAAGCATAAGTCGGGTCATAGGCTGCATTGACATCTGCGGAAAGACAGGTACTTTTTGCCATGACGTGTCTTACTTCTTCGCCGTCTGCTTTTGCAAGATCCTCGACAAAATCGACCATATAGGTTGACTTCATACCCGTATTGCCGTCACTGCCGATTTCTTCCCTGTCGGTAAGAACTGTAATAACTGTACTTTCCGGAAGTTTTGTATCAATCGCCGCCATGAGTGCAGGATACGCACATACCTTATCGTCATGACCGTAAGCACCGATCATGCTTCTGTCAAAGCCAAGATCTCTTGCCTTGAAGGCAGGAACTAAGGTAAGGTCGGCAGAAAGGAAGTCTTCTTCAACAATACCGTATTTTTCAAACAGGATATTCAGAATGTTCAGTTTGACAATTTCGCTTTCCTCGTCCTTGCTGAACGGTCTGCTGCCGATCAGCACATTGAGATGCTCGCCGTTAAATGCTTTTTTCATAACGCTTGACATCTGCTCCACTGCAAGGTGCGGAAGAAGGTCAGTCACGCAGAAGCAGGGTTCATCGTCATTGTCGCCGATATTAACGGTAATACTGCTGCCGTCTTTCAGTATCACAACGCCGTGAAGTGCCAGCGGAACGGTAGGCCATTGATACTTTTTGATACCGCCGTAATAATGGGTCTTAAAAAAAGCCAGATTGTTTTTTTCATAAACAGGATTGGGTTTCAGGTCAAGCCGCGGCGAATCGATATGTGCAATACCAAGACGCACACCATTATGTGTTCCGTTTTTGCCAATTACTGCCAGCATAACAGCCTTTCCTCTGTTGTTGACATACACTCTGTCTCCCGGCTGATAAGTCTTTGTGCGGTCATATTCCGTAAAGCCTGCTTTTTCCGCCGTAGCAACAGCGTATTCTACCGCTTCACGCTCAATTTTTCCGTTGTTGAGAAAATTTTTATATTCCTCACAGAATTCGTCGGATTTTCTGATATCCTCCTCCGATACTTTGAGGCAGCCGTTCTTTCTGTTGAGAAACAGCTTTTCTTTCAGCTGTGCTGCTGCACTCTTTTCTTCCTTTTTGTTTGACATCGTACATCGTCCTTTCCAAATATAATATCTAATGTGTTATTTTACCATCTCTATATCTTCCTCTTCGTACTCTTCATCTGTATCAATATCACCATAGAGCTTTTTGAAGATACTTTTGTTCTGTGCTACAAGATGACGGTAATTCTCGGTTTCCTCGATCGGGGCTTTTATGAGCGTTTTTCCGTCCTCGGAATATTCTTTATCTTCAAGCCATTTATCCACATTTCCCACGCCGGCATTATAAGCACATAAAGCGGTATCCTCATTTTCATACATATCAAGGAGTATGGACAGAAGATGTGTGCCGTAATCTATATTGATCCCGGCTTTTGTCAGATCAGAAAACTGAAAATCCTGATAATTCTCATCCGCATAATAATCCTGTATCCACTGGAAGGTTTCGGGCATGAGCTGCATCAGACCGACAGCACCTACGGGAGAAACTGCATTCGGATCAAAATCGCTTTCGGTTTTTATCACTCCGTAGATCAGGAATTTATCCACCCCGTATTTCCTGCTTGCCGCCTCCACCTCCGTCTGATATTTCAGCGGATATGTAGAATACACATATTGATCATGTGCTGTTTTCAGTCCCAGTGCCGTTCCTGCCACAATCAGCATCACCACACTCATGCAGAGTGCAATTTTGAATAACTTGCTGAATATATGCCATGTTTTTTCTGCACCGCTTAATCTTTTCGGTACACTCTTTTTGTATACAACACTCTTTTGCGGTACTGTACTCTTTTTTTGGGGTGCATTTTTTTTGGGGAGAGCAGTCTTTTCTTCCGCTGTGGTCTTTTTCATCTCCGTGTCCTCCTTTCGGGTAAGATTAGTGTCATGATTCATCCGTTTCTGATTTGCAATATGATCTCACGGATATCCGTTTTGATCGTTTCACGATCTTTTGAGCCGTCTATCAAATAATCCGCTCTTTCAGTATAGTATGTTTCATCATGCTGTGCATTGATCCTGAGCCGAGCAGCCTTTTCGTCCAGTCCGTCACGTTTCATGATCCTCTCCATGCGTATTGCTTCGGGAGCGGTAACAGCAATCACAAAATCACACAGACTATCTCCCCCGCTTTCAAAAAGCTGTGGTGCATCAAACAAGATTATATCATAATTTTTATGCCGGTATTCGTCAATATATTCCATTGTTCTGCGAATGATCCAGGGATGTGTGATACTGTTCAGTATTTCTGTTTTTTCACGTTCCGCAAATGCCCTTTCGGCAAGAAGCTTACGGTTACAGAAACCATCCTCTGTTATTATATCATATCCAAAAACTTTCGCAAGTCTTTTTAAGCAATCCGACCCTTTTTCAAGTGCTTCTCTTGCCACAAGGTCAGCCTCTATCACTGCACAGCCAAGCTGAGACGCATAAACAGCCACAGTACTTTTCCCTGCACCTGTCTGCCCTGTCAGTCCGATTATTTTCACTTCTCCCATATCATATCTCCTTATTAAGGGGTTAGGGTCTAGGATTTAGGGGCTAGGGTTTAGTTTTCAAATCCTCAATCCTGAATCCTGAATCCTATACAGATACCTGAATAATCGTAAAACCTGCCGCCCTGATGATACGATTATAAATCGCGAGCCCTACACCTTCACGGTTCGGGCAATGCGCATAAACTGTTTCTGCACCAAGTTTATCTGCCTGTCTGAGGGCAGTAAAAAGATTGTGTGCCTGCATTTCCATGTCATTTTCTGCACCAAGAACAATATACGGCACATTCAGTCCTCCTGTTTCCTCATCATAACACAAAGCCGCTGTTTTATCGTCATTATGACTGTTCACATAGGCGATATAAGCTTCGCTTGTGCCGCGGAGAAGAATAACATTTGCCTTCGGTGCATAGTGTTTGTATTTCATGCCGGGACTTGCCGCTTTTTCGCCGTCTTTCAGGGGATTGACCACTGCGTCATCAATTTCAATTTCCCCGATCACTTCCCTGAGCTGTTCAGCGGTAATGCCGCCCGGTCGGAGAAGTCTCGGCTTTTCACCTGCAAGGGTGATCACTGTTGATTCAACACCGACTTTGCACTCGCCGCCGTCTATAATTGCATCGATCCTTCCGTCCATATCATCAATCACATGCTTTGCCGATGTCGGACTCGGGCTGCCCGAAAGATTTGCCGACGGTGCTGCCAGCGGACAGGAAAGTGAAATCAGCTTTCGGGCCACAGGATCAGACGGAAACCGCACTGCCACCGTATCCAGACCTGCACTGACTTCATCGGGAATGATATCCGCTTTCGGTAAAATAATAGTGAGCGGTCCCGGCCAGAATTTTTCTGCCAGTATTTCCGCTTCCTTTGGAAAGCTCCTGACAAGCGTTTTTGCCTGGGCAATATCCGACACATGAACGATCAGCGGATTATCCATCGGTCGCCCTTTTGCTTTAAAGATCTGTGCAACGGCTTTTCCGTCCAGTGCGTTTGCCGCAAGACCGTAAACTGTTTCTGTCGGCATTGCGACAATACCGCCGTTTCTGATTATTTCTGCTGCCTGATCTATTTCATCAGGTTTCAAAATCAATGTTTTCATGATAACCTGCCATCATTAATATTTTTTCAAAAATCCGTCGGAATCAAATGTGGAAGAGCTTTTCCTTGTGCTGTCAACATAGAAATTACCTTCTTCGTTAACTTCACCTGTATAGAATAACGGCTGATCGTCCGCTGTTCTGTTCACGGCAGCATCTTCATACACTGTCGGAAGATCCGACATATCCACATATTCCGTTCCGTCTGAATCTGTTGTGTGTACTGTGTTACTGAAAATCTGCTCTTCTGTTTCTCCTTCTTCTGTTGTTCGTGTTACAGAAGAAACCTTGATCGGTTTTTTTCGTTTTGTCATTGCACCTTCATTGCGGATATTATATTCCGTATTGACAAAGAAGCCATCGCCGTATTGTTCGTTGCCTTCATACACACCCTCATTTTCAAAGGTGATATCGTCCAGTGTTACTTTATAATTAACATTGTATTTTCCTTTTGCAGACATAACACTGTCAACTGCATTTTTGAAGGTTTTTCTTAAGATCAGCAACGCAATGATCAGCATCAGACCTGCACCGACAAACGTAAGAACGATCACTCTTTGTGTGATGCGTGTTGTAGCTACCGTGATATCGATCATATTATGGAGAAGGAGATCATTAATTTTTCCATCAACCACTATTTTTTTTCCGAGCTTGTCAGCTCTCAGTATATAAGCAATCGCATTATAATAGGCGTCGCCCATAGTCTTTACATTACCCCGGTAAGCCACGCGATCCTTTTTTCCCTCTTTGAAGTCAGCAAGTTCCCATGAGATCTCGCTGTCAACCGGTGCACGAAGCAGCATCAGCTTTCCTGTATCCGATTTTACAATATAAGCGATCAATTCCTCGTCGCTGCCGCCGCTTTGCATTTCAATCGGAAAACTGTAAAACAGCTCTGTGATCTCCCCATCAACATTCGTTCCGGGCTGAAGCGTCTCATAATTCGCAGAGGTTGCCTGAATACGTTCTTCCTCATTGGAGTTTATCATCTTGCAGCCCGCAACGATCTGACCAACCATCAATACAAGACAGAGGGCGGCCATGATCACCTTTGCCATTTCCCATCTGTCTCCTGCAAAACTGCCTTTAAACATTTATCTCACCTGCCCCAAATTTTATTCTTCACTGTTTTCAAGCTGCTTTGAGCGGTCTGCCGCAATCAGCGCATCGATGATTTCATCTATATCACCGTTAACAATATCATCAATCTTATATAATGTCAAGCCGATACGATGATCGGTCACTCTTCCCTGCGGATAATTATAGGTTCTGATCCTCTCGCTTCTGTCGCCTGTACCGACCTGAGAACGACGTTCCCTGTCAACTTCACCCCGCTGCTTTTCCCTTTCTGCTTCAAGAAGCCTGGATTTCAGCACCTTCATAGCCTTATCCTTATTTTTATACTGACTTCTTTCGTCCTGACATTCCACCACAAGACCTGTCGGCAGATGCGTGATTCTGATAGCGGACTCTGTTTTATTGATATGCTGACCGCCTGCACCGCTGGAGCGGAAAGTATCGATCCGCAGATCTGTCGGGTTGATCTCGACTTCCACATTCTCTGCTTCGGGCAGGACAGCAACCGTCACGGTTGAAGTATGGATACGTCCCTGTGTTTCGGTATCGGGTACACGCTGTACACGGTGAACGCCGCTTTCAAATTTCAGTCTGGAATACGCTCCCTGACCATTGAGCATA
>CACYDD010000009.1 GCA_902773065.1 uncultured Ruminococcus sp.
CGCCCACATATACGATATTGCGGAAAGGAATTCGAATATCTTCCGGGGCAAAAAAGTCATTTACTCCGTCATCATTCACATCAAGAACTCCCTTTGAGATCCTGAACAGGAACTGCGTTTTATTAGTATAGTTAATGACCTGAGCAGGCCAGACAGCAACGCCTCGGCTGTTATAGTAAAAGGAACTTGCAAAGATCCGTTCAAATGCCCCTGCCCTTCCGGGAGCAGTACCCTCGATCATTTCTTTAAGACCTGATGAAATAATATAATGCTCGACGATAACGCCGTTGTCTGCACCGTAGGAGCGGATGCGTTCAAACCACTCTTCAACTCCCGGAAAGAGAGTTACCTTTGAGCCGTATTCCTCAAGCATAGGTTTGTTAAAAATAACTCTGCCCTCGGCTTCCTGCTTCATTTTGAACATATAGGCAAGGTTGGAGTCCATTCCGCTTTCATTCGCAAGCTTATTACATTCCGCCCAGAATGAATCAATATCTCCGTCGTAAACATTCTGGATATAGCCCTGTGCCTGCATATTGTCAGGAGACAGAGTTTTGTCAAAATCATAGCATATTGCAAGAACAGGTTTGTTTCCCTTTTTCTTTCTTGACGTCAAATTCAACACCTCAGTTCTGATTATTGCATGATAATATTCATATCTATACTTTAACAAAAATTTCGGCTATTGTAAAGTCGGCGGATTCAGAGGAACTGTTACAAGCATTGGCATAAGAACTACATGCATAACAGATGCAGGCGGAAATGTCAAGATAATAAACAATTCTGCAATGACAAATATTCTTAACCGTTCCGACAGGACCTCAAGGGCTGTTGTGGATTTTGATATCCCATATGAGACCGATCTTGAAAAGCTGGAAACAAAAATACCTAAGCTCCTTTCTGATATTTATAATGCACATACAGATGTTTTAAAAAGCGAACCCCAATATCTCGGTGTACAGGAGCTTGCAGACAGCGCCGTTATACTTCGCTTTAACTGCGAGGTAGATGAAAGCAATATATTTTCTGCTGCAAGATTACTGAACCATGATCTTTTCCTGGGCTTCAGAAAACTGGATGTTGAAGTTCCTTTTCCCCAGCTGGACGTTCACTCAAAATGATTGAGATGAACAGAACTGTCCGGAAGAAGGGAGGAAGATGCCAGTGAAAAAACAAAATGATGAATATGCTGCTGCCGCGGAATATTCGGTTTTTGCTGAAAGAACAACTGATATGGATATGGAAATGCAGCAGCCACATGACGAGCTGACAACTCTTTTCAGGCAAAAGGAGTTTCAGGAAAACAGTGAACAGAACAGACGTTCCGGAAGCCATCTGAAACAACTGATGAAACAACTGATGGTATGTTCGGCCGCAGTTATGATCGTTTTTCCCCTTACAGGAACCGGGCTGTTTGGAAAGGCATTTGTTCCTGCGGCGAATACGGGGGGTACACCATCTGTCAGCAAGTCTCCGGGGGTCTCTTCGGGTACTTCGCAGAATTCTGCACCGCCTGCCTCCGGCAGCGATACAAGTAAGCCGCAGCAGACGGGAGAGCAATCGCAGGACGAAACCTCTGCTCCGGCAGAACCGCAGTGGAGAACGGTTGCCTTCTGGGGAATGTCAACGATAGAAGGCGGTGGAGATCATGCAACTCTTTACCATGATGTCAATTCATTTTTATTGTCATCTGCTTACGGCTTACAATTGTGGAATGATATGGATGCTTTTTCAAAAACAGATGAAATGAATTATAATACCACTTATAATGCCCGGGAGCACAGAGCGAGAGCCTTCCAGTGGCTGGAGAAACAAGGAGTGGATCTGTCGAGGGTGTATTCAGTGGTTGAGATAAGTAATGTCATAGAACATGAACAAGTTGGAATGACACAGTGGACTGAAGCAAACAGAGTAAATAAATTCTATATCTTAAAAGAAGGTGACACACCGCCGGAGGGTGCTGTGCTGTATGATACAGAAAAGGATAAATATACCAAGGTATCAAAGACAGAATATAATAACGGCGATGGCACACTGAAAATGGTAATTACAGAGTATTATGGCTTTAATAATCAGCTTGACAAGATAGAATATCTGGATGGCAACAGAAAACTGCAGTATATTGAAAGCTATGAATATAATACAGACGGTAGTCTGAAAAAAATCACCTATACAGATGCAAACGGTAATCCGGTTGATAAATCAGTCCTGCCGGAAAAGCCCAATTATGATGATTATACCTGATAATAATGCGGCATGCAGTTCAAAGGGGCTGTGTGCCGTGTTTTGCGGTATGATTTCTTGATTTGAGATTGAAGCTCCGGATGCATTTGTGATATAATGAAAAAAAGCTCACTGCGAAAAATTACTGTCAGAAAAAACAGGAGCGATCAATAATGAAAGGCAATATATCTGCTTATAATTCAAATGATTATGACAGTTGTATCGAATCTGTTATACCCTATTATAAAGAGTTTCACATACAGATAATCGATCTTGTGAAGACTCTCGGTAAAAATAAGATAAAAATGGCTTGATTCCGGCTGCGGGACAGGAAACCTTGCTCAAAAGGCTTTTCAGTGTTTTGACAACATAGACTTTAATTTGTGCGATCCGTCCGAAAGTATGCTTGAAATAGCTGAAAACAAGCTTGGAAATGCCGGGATAAAATATTATAATACAGCCTCTCGGAATATCAGCTTTGATAACGAATTTGATGTTGTGACAGCAGTACAGTCCTACCATTATCTCAATATCGAAACCCGAAAGACAGCCATAAAATACTGCTTTAAAGCATTGAATAAATCAGGCATTATTGTAACATTTGAAAATATTGCGATGTCAGAATTCCGAAGCGAATCAATGAGCATAGAACGGTGGAAAAACTTTTTGGCATCAGGCGGAAAAACTCAGGAAGAAATACAATCACATATTAACCGGAGAGGTACAGTGGTTTTTCCGATAACAATAATGCAGCACATAAATATGTTGCAGGAATGCGGTTTCAACTCAGTGGATATTTTGTGGTCATCATATATGCAAGCCGGTTTCTTTGCGGTAAAATGAAAATGCAAATACAGGAGGAACACCATCATGTCAGAATACAGTGAGCAGGAGCTGAAACACGCAGCCGAATTCCGGAATGATATTCACAAAGCAGCTCTTGAGAAGGTCAGAGCGATATTTCCTGATGCCGGTTCTGTTGTTGATCAATATTCTGTTGAGGATTATTTTCAGAAAGTCTGGGATTATCCGGGAAAATGGTATACGGTGGTGGGAACACCGTCAGGTGCAGGCAGCCGGAATAACCTGATCGACACCATTGTACGCAATACGCTTGAGTATTACCGGAATAAGGGAAAAGAATCTGATAATAATTCATTTTATAATCTGATAGCTGAATATCCTGACATTGTTTGCGATTATTGCATAGTAACGAAAGAAGAGGAAGCTTTTCCATACTGCGGAGTTGATTCACACCGGCTTGCCTTGAGCTGTGCAGCTTCCAAAATCTTTGACGGCGGCAGAGAATGGTCTTATGACCTCAGCCATGCAAGGAGCAAAAAACTAAAAAGCAAAGCGCTTTTTGCTCCGACAGGTGCGGATGAATGGTTGAACTATCGGAAAGCGTTCCTTTGCCCGCCAGACGGGAATACATATACCGATGCTGATTTTGAAAGAGTAAATAATGTCTTGTTCCCGGGTGGAACGGATGAGCTTGAGGTTTACAGGTGGACTACAGACTGGTCTGAATACTTTGACGATGGTCATGAATGGTGGGGTTCGCTTTGTCTGACGGTTTACGACAAGAGCCTTGACCGTTTTGTGGTGATAATGGCATCGGCGACAAACTGAAATATCTGCCTCGCCTCGTGCGGGGCTTTTTCTTTTATAAAAAGTGAAAAACAAGTCGTGTGAATTTTTGTTTTTTCTGCAAGTCTGTTTGTAAAAGTAAAGCCGTCCGGGTGAGAGTCCGGGCGGCTGTGCCGGACAAAAATAACGGATGAAAAAATTATGGCTGTTCTGAAATGTAAAATGTGCGGCGGTTCTCTTGATGTAACCGAGGGCATCTCTTCACTGATAAACAAAAATCGTTCCCCGACCAACAAAACGGCCGGGGAACGGCTTTTTATGAATAATATTTCTGATCCGGGCTTGCGGGTCTGTCGGGGATCTGCAGTTTTATGGCACCCCTGTCGTTCAGCGGCTGGATATATGTCTTGATCGAATAGATGGCAGAGGACAGGCCTGAAAACAGTCTATGGAAAAAAATCAACTGTTATTTCGGAAAGTTAAGTGTCCGATTCAGATGTCAGTAGGTTGTGGCTGTGGTCCAGATGCCATAGCGACAAATTGGGATCTGAATGAGTTTGATTTCTTGTATCAAGGTATATCTGAAATATTTCGCCGAAGGATAAAGCTGTAGAATCATCAGGAGTACAGCTCCGGATCATCTGTTCTGTACCCCTGCATAATAATATTTTATGATATTATCAATTGTGATCCTGCAATGCGTCAAAGCCTGTTTCGCCGGTTCTGACACGGACGATATCTTCGACATCGCTGATGAATATCTTGCCATCGCCGATATGACCTGTGTAG
>CACYDD010000010.1 GCA_902773065.1 uncultured Ruminococcus sp.
CGCTTGTGACAGACAGAGAAGTCATTATCATCCCGACAAAGACCATTCCGCAGGGACTTGTAGCAATGCTTTCCTATGCACAGGATTCCACGCCCGATCTGAACACGGAATATATGACAGCGGCACTGAATAATGTTTCGACCGGTCAGGTGACCTATGCCGCAAGAAATTCCGAGTTCGGTCATACGAAAATCAAAGAGGGAGAGATCATCGCCCTCAACAACGGCAAACTTACCAACAAGGAAAAAGACCCTGTAAAAGCTGTTGTGAAGCTTGCAAAGGAAATGATCAGCAGGGATACTTCTTATGTCAGCCTGATTTATGGCAACGGCATTACCGAAACACAGGCAAATGCCGCAGTGGAAGCAATAGAAGCTAAAACAGGCGGAAATATTGAGGTATCATTGATTGACGGCGGTCAGCCGATCTATTACTTCATTCTTTCGGTAGAATAATTGTTTCTCAGCTTATCGGTGACAACAAATAAAACTTACATAAACATTCAATGCAAGACAGCGGTTCTATGCCAATGTCTTGCATTTTTGCAAAATAATATATTGATTAATATGAGGTGATTCCGATGGAGACAGAAATTCTGTTCAATGAAAAATATCTTCCCAAAAATGATTTGATTTTTTCAATTATGTTTGAAGATGTATGGCTCTTCAAAAAACTTTTAAAATCCTCAACAGGCCGCAGAATCAAAGCAAATAAGGTTTTCTCTCAGGCTTCATTAACACCCGAAAATGTTTTGGGAAGTTATATCCGCTTTGATACCTTTTCCCCTGATGAAGATGACGGTACATTATACAGTATGGATCTACAGAATACTTATGCGGAAGAGCTTCTGAAAAACAGAACGATTTTCTATGCCGGACGTGCATTATCAGGGCAAAAGGTAATAAAAGGAGATTATAAAAAGCTGAATAAAGTTGTGGTATCATTTATTATGACCCAAAAGAAAAATGATGAACCAATTGAAATTATCAGCCTGTATAATCAGAAGCATGAAAAATATTCCGATTTGCTGACATTGTATAATATTTATGTTCCGTCTGTGTTGGAACATGACAATATGGATGATGATTTAAAAGTTTTTGCCGCCTTTTTCTCGGTAGAATCCTATGAGGAAATGGTGAAGTTTTACAATGATCATAAAAATAATCCGCTTGCAATCAAGTTGATTCTAAGCTATAATAAAGCTATAGGACACGAGAATATTGACAGTCTTGCTGAAAAGGAGTTTTTTAATATGAAAATTACAGAACAGGATATTGCAGAAGCAAAGGTGGAATATGAGGCAAAGGGCAGAGCAGAAGGCAGAGCAGAAGGTAGAGCAGAAGGTGAGGCAAAAGGTGAAGCAAAATTATTAAAAAAGCTTGTTAAACTCGGCAAATCCATCAAACAGCTTTCCGAAATGTTTGAAATGCCCGAAAGCGAAATTGAAGGATTACTCGCTCTGGATGTATAAAATTCTGAGTTAACATTTTATGAAACACTGCTGTATTATTTTGTATAGCAGTGTTTTTAATGGTATCGAGTTGATTCTAAGCTATAATAAAGCTATAGGACACGAGAATCTTGACAGTCTTGCAGAAAAGGAGTTTTTTAATATGAAAATTACAGAACAGGATATTGCAGAAGCAAAGGTCGAATATGAGGCAAAGGGCAGAACGGAAGGTGAGGCAAAAGGTGAGGCAAAATTATTGAAAAAACTCGTCAAGCTTGGCAACTCCATCAAACAACTTTCCGAAATGTTTGAAATACCTGAAAGCGAAATTGAAGGATTGCTTGCTCTGGATGCATAAAATTTTATAGTACCATTTCATTAAACACTGCTGTGCAATTTTGTACAGCAGTGTTTTTAATGTCGTGACTCAGGTTCATCACTTAACATGCGGCAATAAAATAGTTTTTTCAATCAACTTGAGCGCAAAATAGAGTCCGGCGACTCGCCGGTTATAAATTTATGTTATGACTTTGCTTGAAAACTTATAAAACCTATGTTATGATAGGGTTATTAAAGAATTCAGGAGGGCAGACCAATGAAAATTTCCACAAAGGGCAGATACTCCCTGCGAATGTTACTTGACCTTGCAATGCACCAGTCCGAAGGTTATATCGCACTGAAAGAAATCGCCGAAAGGCAGAATATATCAAAAAAATATCTTGAACAGATCGTACCCCTGCTTAACAAATCGGGGCTTCTCAAAACAAACAGAGGCTATCAGGGCGGTTATATGCTTTCCCGTCCTGCTTCAAAATACACTGTCGGCGAAATTCTCCGCCTGACGGAAGGCAGTCTTGCTCCGATTTCCTGCCTTGAAGGAGAATTCAATGACTGCACCAGACAGGCGGATTGTATGACGCTCCCGATGTGGGAAGGATTATACAAGGTAATCACCGATTATCTTGACAATATCACACTTGAAGACATCATTGACACATATACCACAGCCAACGGCGGCGACTACTGCATATAGGTGGAGTGCCTCCACTGTCAATTCACGCCGGTGCACCACCGGTGACAATTTGTTGCACTTCAGTCGTTCTGACCACAAAAGACATGTTTATCGCCGCGTTTCAGACTTCATATCTGAAATGCGGCGATGAATTTGTGTATCTGGTTAAATTTACTCATTTGTAGTTTGAATAATGGGATTCATTATTCTGTGACACTTTCAGGGCTTTCCTCCTGAGCGTTATTATTGCCGTTTATCCCGTCCAGTGCGCTGTTGACACCATCCGCATATTCGTCAAATGTACTTTTCAGGTCGCTTGCTTCACTCATCATACTTGTCATATTGTCTGCAAATTCATCCTGTGCTTCCTTGTATTCACTGCATGCACAAAGCGAACCGACAGCCAATATACAAAGCAAAAGACATACAACTATTTTTTTCATCTCAATTCCTCCATAAATAATGTTATATTTACTATAACACATCTTTTAAAAAAATTCAATGCCGGTCGCACCACGTGCACTGGGAATTCGCGTAGCCGCTCCCTACGGTCGCTACTTTTTTTATAAAGTCAAATTCTTCTCCACGTTTCGATTTCATTGCCAACTATAATTTTACACTAAGGCTGTTTGGCGATCAAATTCATATAATGCACAATATATCGCCGCGTCTCAAGCATATTACCTGAAACGCGGCGATATATTTGTGTTATCTAAAAACTTAAACGCGAAATTAACTGCGGAGGCACTCCGCCGGTCACGCACCGCTCAGAACAGGATTTTCGGGTCAATATACTCTCCGTCCAGCTTTGCTTCAAGGTGAAGATGACTTTCATCACTGATTTCTGACGGGATCTTTCCGATATAGCCGATGGTCTCTCCTGCATTGACAACATTTCCCTCTTTGGCAATGGAAGTATTGGTCACTCCGCAGTAAGACAGTTCATAACCGCCGCTGCTCTCTATCACGATTATATTTCCCAGAAGCGGATCGTCATACATTTTTGTTACCTTGCCGCTCAGGATCGCATGAACAGGCTTGCCATCGTCCGCACTGATATCAATACCGTTGTGCGTACGCCAGTCGTTCATGGTTTCGGATTTGATGGGATCTTTCGGGCTGAATCCCTTGATAATTTCGCCTTTTGCAATCGGCTCACTCGGATTCTGGGTCGATACATCTTCTGTCACCACAGGTTTTGTGCTTGTCTGTGACTCAGAAACAGAGCTTTCTTCTTTGCTTTCTTCATCAACTTCACTGACTTCTTTTTTGTTTTCTGAGGATTCCTGCTTGCTGCTTTCTTCCGGTCTGCTGTAGCTCTGACCGCTTACTTCTTCTGTCACCTTGACAGTACTTGACTGTTCGACTTCAATATCCTGCGACATATCGTTATATTCCTCAATGCTTCCGTAAGTAGTCCATGCGGCTCCTGCCACAGCCACAATACAAACAGCCAGGGAAATATAAAAACCGATATTCATTTTGGGTGATTTGCGGTAATTTTTTTCTTTTTTCATGCTGTACATATCAATTACACCTCCGTTATTATTGTTAACGCAGGTAAAATAAACTATACATATAAAAACTTATTTTCTGTTCGATCAAAATCATTATACTAACAGTAAAAAACAAATATACTATTAGTATATTTTACAAAAAATAAAAACGGAGACTTTTCAGCCTCCGTTGGATATTAAATAATTTCTCCGTTTACTTTGATTTCACAATCGGAACGATTGATTGCACAAAGCAGACTTCTTGCCGATGCCTTGAAGATACCATGTGAAATTCCGACACCGAATATGGTTTTTCCGTCAGGTTTTTTCATCTGCATATAGCAAATTGCCTTGGAATCAGAACCCTGTGAAACAGAATGTTCCTTGTAGGAAACAACATTGAAGCCGTCAATTCCGACAGATCTCAGTGCATTGACAAAGGCGTCGATCGGACCGTTACCCTCGCCGTAAATCTCAATATCTTTATCCGCCTTCACAAGATGAATTGTACCCTTGAAGGTCGCTTCATCAACGCCCACATTCGTAATAACATGCTTTACCAGCCACAGCTTCTGTTCGATATCAATATAGTTTTTATTGAATACTTCCATCAGGTCGGCAGGAGAAAGCTCCTTGCCCAGACGGTCGCTTTCCGCTTTGACAAGCGCACCGAATTCGGGGAGCATTGCCTTCGGCAGTTCATAACCATAGGTTGTTTCCATAATGAAGGCTGCGCCGCCCTTGCCGGACTGCGAATTAAAACGCACAATCGCTTCATATTCACGTCCTACATCAGCAGGGTCGATCGGCAGATAGGGAATCTCCCACTTGTCGCTGTTGGTTTCCTTAACATAGTCAAAGCCTTTTTTGATTGCATCCTGATGTGAACCGGAAAATGCCGTAAACACAAGGTCGCCAACATAGGGCTGACGCTCCCCTACCTTCATCTGTGTGCAGCGTTCATATATTTCACGATATTTCGGCAGATTGCTGAAATCCAACTCCGGATCAACGCATTGTGTATACATATTCAGACCGACGGTAACAATATCCAGATTACCGGTGCGCTCACCGTTTCCGAACAGTGTACCCTCGATTCTGTCCGCTCCTGCCAGCAGTGCCAGTTCTGCACAAGCCACGCCTGTACCTCTGTCATTGTGCGGATGTACACTGATAATCGCTGCTTCACGTTTTTTCATATGAGTAATAAAATACTCTATCTGATCGGCAAAGGTATTCGGTGTACACATTTCAACCGTATTCGGCAGGTTGAGGATAATCGGATTTTCCTTTGTCGGCTGAATGACATCCATTACTGCTTCACAGATTCTTACAGAATTGTCAACCTCTGTTCCCGAAAAACTTTCGGGAGAATATTCCAGACGGAAGTTGGTATCACCGTCATAATCATCGATCAGCTGTTTGATCAGCTTTGCACCCTCAACAGCAATATCGATCACGCCGTCCATATCCTTTTTGAACACGACTTTTCTTTGAAGAGTGGAAGTCGAATTATAGAAATGTACAATGACATTCTTTGCCCCCTTCACTGCCTCAAATGTCTTGCGGATCAGGTGTTCTCTCGCCTGAACCAGCACCTGGATCGTCACATCATCGGGAATATGACCGCCCTCGATCAGTTCACGGCAGATCTCATATTCTGTTTCGCTGGCTGACGGAAAACCGATCTCAATTTCCTTGAATCCCATATCGACCAGTGCATGGAAAAACTCCAGCTTCTGCTCCATATTCATCGGTGTCACAAGAGCCTGGTTGCCATCTCTCAGATCCACACTACACCAAATCGGTGCTTTTGTGATCGTATTATCCGGCCACTTTCTGTTTTCAATCTTGATCTGTTCAAACGGAATATACTTTTTATATCCCTTCTCCATAATAAAACCCCCAGTATCAATGCATAATGCATAATGCACAATGCATAATTATTGCATAGATAACCTTGTACAGTAATACCCGATGCTTTAGCATACACAACTTTCTTCCTTGAAATATTCGGAATCAGGAAAGAACTGATCTCAGCCGCTCATTATGCATTATGCATTATGAATTATGCATTAAAAAACCCCGTCCCAGCCGATAAACGGACAAGGGACGGGCATAAAGCACGTGGTACCACCCTGATTCGGACACATAAAGTGTCCCTCAATAAACCTCAGACAAGGTTCTGACCTTTAACGCTGTCGTGCGTACCGCCCTACCGATTCGGACGATCAACTCCGGAATGAGCTATACATACAACCGCCGACACTGTCTCACACCGACCGACAGCTCTCTTTGCACGGAAAATTGTATCTTGTTTCCTTCACAGTCTTTACATGAATATTAATATATTCTATTATATACACAGAAAATCCGTTTTGTCAAGAGTTTTATGCCCTGTTCCTGAAAAATAATTTTTGGTCAAAACAGGATTGAAAAAAATGTAAAATTATAATACAATATATATGAGAGAAAAGATTTTATTGAAAAGGACAGTGATCATATGCTTTCAGAACAAATATTATTGGATGCCAGAAACGGCGATTCGTCTGCTGTTGAGCAGATCATGACCGAATGTTATCAAGAGGTATACTATACAGCCTGTCTCACTATAAATAATGAAACAGATGCACAGGATATCACACAAGAGGTTTTTATCAAGCTTTTTAATATCATTCACACAATGAAGCAGCCTGATTCTTTTCACGCGTGGCTGAGAAAGATCACCATCAATGAAAGCCTTATGTTTTTAAGGAAAAATCACGGCAAAACATATTCTATAGATAATTTTGACAATTCGGAAGAAATTCTCACGACAGATGACGGAGAATACACCGAAATTCTGCCGTCCGAAAAATGAGATAAACTGGAAAATGACAAAATTATCTATGACCTTGTCAATGAACTTCCGGAAAAATACAAAACAGTTGTACTGATGCGCTATTATTCGGATATGCCCTATGCAGATATTGCTGAACAACTGGGACTTAATATCGGCACTGTCAAGAGCAGACTGAGTTATTCCAAAAATCTGTTGAACGGAAAAATCGAACTTTTCGAGAAAAAACACGGAATCAGACTTCATACAACCGATATTTTCGGCAATCTGGGAGATATCATCAGTTCTGCTGCAAACTCCATGGATGCACCCTCCGGGCTGCTTGACAAGCTCACGGCCGATATGAGTTCCTATACCAATACATCCGCCCCCGCAGGCAGTCTGAATTCAGCTGTCAATGAAGCTCACAACCTGACAGAAATTGCAAAATCGGGTTCGACTGTTACCAATCTTACTTCTGCAGGAGTGACTCACACTGTCAGTTCCACAATATCCAATGCCCTTGCCACAAAAATTTCTGCTGCAACGGCCGCCGTATCTGTCGCGGCCTGCATTGGTCTTTTTACTTTCAACTTTACTTCCGCCAATGTTCCTGACACCCCGACAGAATCGTCCGCTGCTGAAAGCCCGGTTACGGAGGAAACGGAAACAGAATCCTTTGAGGAAGAAAGCAGCCGTGAAGAGATCTCCGAACATGCAAGTATCGAGCCTGAATTTATTACAAGTACTGTATATGAAACAAGTACTGTAGTAAGTGTTGTACATGATACAAGCATTATCCATGATACAAGCATTATCCATGATACCAGTATTGTCTATGTTCCCGTTGAACCTTCCGACGATGCTGCAGCAGAGGAATCAATCGATAAAGATTACAGCAGCTATGAAATAATCGCAACCGAAAACGGTAAATATCAGTTTAAAATATTTTATAATGCTAACGAAGCCATGCTGATGAAATATAACGGCAATGGTCCCGATGTTGTTCTACCGTCTTATGTGCAGTATCAAGACAGAAATATTCCGGTAACAAAGCTTGAAAGATATACTTTCCAATCCTATGCTTCGCCCAATGAGCTGCCCGGAAAAGAACCAGCCAATCCGAAATGGGAAATCACTTCCATACAATTCCCGGATCATCTGACAGAAATACCGGATTATTGCTGCCAGAATCTGATCTATCTTAAATCAGTCAGCGGTGGGCATGACGTAACACGTATAGGAAGATATGCTTTCAGCAATACCGCTTTAAAAGAGCTTAACTTTCCCCAATTGTTTCCGAATGTACTGGAAATCAACGAAGGTGCATTTGATAATTGTTTACTGCTGAAAAAGGTTATCATGCCTAAAAATTACATTTATGCTGTAGATTTCAATTCAACACTCAAAGAGCTTACGATCACCTGTGATCATGATAATGCCGATAAAACTTATCCCTCCAACGCAGAGATAATTCATGTGATTCTGCCCGGAGACAATATCACCCTTACAGGAAGCATTGATGCCCCCGGAATATTATCTTCTGTGGAGTATTATCCTGATCCAATAGTTTATATTGATACAGTAAATGGCGATTCCACAACAGGCGAAAGTTACATGGTTGATAATACAGATCAGGATATCGCAACGGTTAATCCGGAAAACACAAGCGTTTATATTGAGCTTGAAAATAAAAACGCAAATATTTCCGGTTATTTTGGAAAACTGATTTCAAATATATCCGTTCACAATCTGTATTTCCCTGAAGGAATGAAAAAGATAACCCAGGCTGATATCTTCGATAGTTTTAGCGAGAGAAGTCCAAGTGTAACAAATTTCTATATTCCGTCCACAGTTACGGAAATCGATAATAATTCATTTGCAAACGGTGTTTGTGATCTCATTGAAATGTACAACGGTACAAAACAAAGTATACCGATCGAAATAGAAAATATCATCCTGCCGAAAGCCGGAAAAGACAGTGCAACTCTCAAAAAGCTGAAAGAAAGTATTCTAAAATCCGGTAATTTCCTATTTGACCATGATGAC
>CACYDD010000011.1 GCA_902773065.1 uncultured Ruminococcus sp.
AGCATAGCAAAAGTCAGATTTCCTGGAAGTCACTTCCTTGGGTATATTGAATACAATCGGCAATATTAAACTTTTAAATAATAAAATAAGTTTTATGAATTATTTGCGATTGGATTTTTTATAGTTTGATAAATCGAAACTTTTTATTATCTCAGGGAAGATTCATTAAACCATTTTCGAATATTTGCGAATTTTTCCGAAAAAAATGATCAAAACGGTTCAAAATGAGCCAGCTATATTTTAAAAACATCGCTACAGAGCGATATTTTTACAGTAAAAAACAAAAGACCATAGTTCTCATAACCCGAAGGTCGTCGGTTCAAATCTGATGACCTTACCATTTGATTAGATGGCTGTATATAGCGAAAAATGCTGTGTACAGCCATTTCTCTTGCATATGATTAGCGGTTGCAACTGCAATTATGACCCCTCAAAATGCATTATTGCAGTCCGAAATGCAGGAAAAGTTACACGCGAAAGTTACACGAAATCTTAGTCAGAATCATTTAAAGTCTGCGGTGGTTGAATCGAATCTTTACAAAATGTATAAAACCGTATACAACAAAAAGATTGAAAAAATAATATACAAACTTCATGCTCAAATATAACTGGAAGTTTGTTGAAGTTTGAATGTTGTACGGCGTACAACTAAATTTCACAAAAAATATGCACAAAGTTTACATATGTAATTTGGTAATATTTTTTGATTGCGGTGAAAACCGTTGTTAGCAAATAAGTATCAGGCGTTTCTTGTTCAAAAACAAGAAACGCTTTTATTATGCCTGATTTTGCATAATAAATTGTTATGAAAGAATGGAGAGATAATTATGTTTGACTATATCCGTAAATCCGATGTGATCAAGACGCAGACCGTAGCCGTACCGAGAGTGCTGTTTTCGAGCCAGTACTATCAGGAACTGTCACCGATGGCAAAAATTCTGTATGCCATGCTCCGCGAAGCAACGGAAAACGAGGATACACGTTGTAATCCGTTCATGTACACGGACATCTGCATGGATCTGAACAGCATTTGTGACGAGGTAAATATCTGGCTGAAAGAGCTGATCGACTATCATCTCGTCTCAATTATCGACAATTCGATCTGCGTACACGACATTGACTGAGGAGGTTTTACTATGTTTGACTATATTTACAGCGATTCCAAGCGGAAATTCAGTTTTATCAAGCTCCCGGCTGTACTGTTTACAGACGTGCAGTTCAACGCACTGACGAATGACATGAAGCTCCTGTATTCCCTGATGCTTGACCGTATCAGTCTTTCGGTCAAGAACGGCTGGATTGACGGCAGTGGGCGTGTATATATCAATTTCCCGCTTGCGGAGATCGAGGAAAAGCTCCGTGTTGCCAGTCAGAAAGCCAGTCGTCTCCTGAAAGGTCTGGAGAACGCCGGACTGATCGAACGTGTTCGTCAGGGTCTGGGCAAGCCGGACAGAATCTATGTCAAGGACTGCTGCAAGAGCGCTGCCGAAGTTGATACTGAAACAGAAAATCAAGTACGAAATGTATCTGATTCTGAACCTGAAACCGCTATTGTTGAAACTGTTGAAAGTACAGAATGCAGTGCATTTTTCGGTGATGAATCCGCCTATCCGACGTGTGAAAAAACACAACCGGTGCTTGTGAATAATACCGTCCGGAGTTGTGAAAACACGCAGGTCACACTATATAATAACCAGAATAACAAAACCATACGGAAAAAATCAGATCCCATCAGCCAGACCGCTGAACGGATTGATGGGATAGAGATGCGCTGCGCATATGAACATATTGTCAAGGAAAACATCGAGTACGACTGGTTCAAAGACGTGTTCACTCTGCCACTCAATGACCCGCAGCGTCCCAAGGGAACAATCGAGGAGCTTGACGACATTGTTGCAATCATGGTGGACTGCATCTGTTCCAATTCCAGAACGATTCGTGTCAGCGGTCAGAACATGAGTACTGATGTTGTTCGCAGTCAGCTTCTGAAACTGAACAATGACCATATCCAGTATGTCTTTGAACGTGTGTACGACTATTCCGGGAAGATTGCCAATGTCAAGGCATACATGATTACCGTGCTGTATAATGCAGCGATCACCATGAATACAGCATTCGGCTTGAATTTCCGTTCAACATTCGGATGCTGAAAACAACTACATATCGGCAATAAAGCAGTCTTTCGGGACTGCTTTTTGTATATCCATTTTTCAAAATCTGAAAGGAGAAATCTATCATGAACACAATCTTTTCCTGCTAC
>CACYDD010000012.1 GCA_902773065.1 uncultured Ruminococcus sp.
ACCACATTCCTCATGCAGTTCTTCGGAAAAAAACTCCTGTGAATCGATACTCAAAAAATCCACCCCATATTTTCAGTGTGGAGTGTGGAGTGTGGAGTGTGGAGTTTACACCCCGACACTTCTATATGCTCCGATACACGTTATCACACACTAAATTTTATAAGAATTTAAAACACTTTAGCAAATCACAAAATTTTAAATAAAGCAATAGATGATGTTTTGAATTTGGTGAAAAGCAGAAGAATGTTCCGTATTACGAAAAACAACTCCACTCTCCACACTCCAAACTCAACCAAGTCCTACTCTTTTCATCATTTCGGCATAGGCTTCTTCAACGCCGCCAAGGTCACGGCGGAAACGGTCTTTATCGAGCTTTTCGTGGGTCTTGATATCCCAGAAACGGCAGGTGTCGGGAGAAATTTCGTCTGCAAGAACGATCTCACCGCCTGATGTTTTGCCGAATTCAAGCTTGAAGTCGATCAGCTCAACGCCGACACTTTCAAAGAATTCTACCATATATTTATTGACATCAAGTGCCATTTTGCTGATGATATCGATATCCTCCCATGTTGCCGCACCGATTGCAACCGCATGATAGGAATTGATCAGCGGATCGCCGAGATCGTCATCCTTATAGGAAAATTCAAGAACAGTTGTTTTCAGCTCTGTGCCTTCTTCAAGACCAAGACGCTTTGCCATAGAGCCTGCCGCCTTATTACGGATGATCACTTCAAGCGGAACAATCGTTACTTTTTTGACCACTGTTTCTCTGTCGCTGAGTTCCTCCACATAATGAGTCCTGATACCCTTTTCTTCAAGAAGCTTGAACATAAAGTTTGACATTCTGTTATTCACAACGCCCTTACCGGTGATCGTACCTTTTTTCAGACCGTTGAATGCAGTTGCATCATCTTTATACTCAACTACGCAAAGATCCGGGTCGGCTGTTGCATAAACCTTTTTTGCCTTACCTTCATAAAGCTGCTCTGTTTTTTCCATTGAAATTACTCCTCTCAAGTATCTTTACAAAAAAGCCTAAAATACAGTTTTTATTATACAACCAAACCGCATTTTAAGCAAGCAATTCTATTCATCAAAATATTTTTTGACATTTATTACAGTTTTTTTATTATTTTTTGTGTATTTTTCTATTTTACACATAATCACTGCAAATAACAGTTTCCATTTGATCAGAAATATTTATCTCCCCTTCTCTTGTAAAATGCTGATGAATGTTGTATTATTATAATGGATATTTTTAATTCAGGAGAGATCAATATGAGAAAAACGAAAATAATATGCACACTCGGACCTTCGACAGAAGATGAAACGATTCTTCGTGCATTGATGAAAACCGGCATGGATGTAGCAAGAATCAATATGTCACACGGTTCATATGAAGAACATAAACAGAAAATCGACAAACTGAAAAAGCTGCGCAGTGAACTGGAACTCCCTGTTGCCATACTCTTAGATACAAAAGGACCGGAGATCAGAACAGGTAATTTTCTCGAAAAAGTCACCCTTGAAGCAGGTCAGGACTTTACACTTACCATTCATGAATGTGACGGTGACAAAGAACATTGCAGTATCACCTTTGCAGGACTTCCCGATGATGTGGATGTCGGAACAAGGATCCTGATTGATGACGGTCTGATTGAAATGATCGTAAAAAGTAAGACAGAAACCGATATTGTCTGCAAAGTCATTAACGGCGGTCCTGTTTCTTCCCACAAAGGTATCAATGTTCCTGATGTTACGCTGTCGCTGCCGTTTCTGAGCGACAAGGACAAAGAAGACCTGAAATTCGGCGTTGAGCAGGATGTAGACTTTGTTGCCGCTTCTTTTACAAGATGTGCCGAGGATATCAACGAAATGCGTGCCGAACTGACCAAAAACGGCGGTCACGATATCCGTATCATTGCAAAAATCGAAAACAAAGACGGCGTTAACAATATAGATGATATCGTAAGAGTTTCTGACGGTATCATGGTCGCAAGAGGTGACCTCGGCGTTGAAATTCCGATTGCGGAAATTCCTGTCATTCAGAAAATGCTGATCCGCAAAACCAGAAATTCCGATAAGCCTGTTATCACTGCAACACAGATGCTTGACTCCATGATCAAGAATCCCCGTCCTACCCGTGCAGAAACGACTGACGTTGCCAATGCGATCTATGACGGCACAAGTGTGATCATGCTTTCGGGCGAAACAGCCGCAGGTGCCTATCCTGTTGAAGCTGTAAAAACCATGGCAAAAATCGCCGAAACAACTGAAAGCAATATCAACTATATTGACCGTTTCAGAAAGCTTGATATGCATGAGCGTCCTGATGTTACTTCAGCGATCTCTCATGCAACCTGTACAACGGCACATGACCTTGGTGCATCCGCTATCATCACCGTTTCCAAAAGCGGAAGCACCTCCCGTATGCTGTCGAAATACCGCCCCGAGTGTCCGATCATCAGCGGTACACCGAGTGAAAAGGTATGGCGGCAGACCAATATGTCATGGGGTGTACGTCCGATTATGATCGAAGAAAAGGACAACACTGACGACCTGATCGATCATGTGATCGACTCCGCACAGAAAAAAGGACTTCTGAACAATGGCGACCTTGTTGTACTGACAGCCGGTGTTCCGCTGGGCGTATCAGGTACAACAAACCTGATGAAGGTACATCTTGTCGGCAATATTCTTTGCAGCGGCACAACCATTGTCAATGATCTTTCCGCACACGGTCATCTCGTCGTATGCAGAAATGATGAAGAAGCTCTCATCAACTGCAAGGAAGGCGAAATTCTGGTCATCCGCGAAACCAACAACAGTCTCCTCCCTGTCATGAAGAAATGTGCGGGCATTATCACAGAAGTTGACGGCACAGATTCCCATGCGGCCATCGTAGGACTTGCCCTGAACAAGCCTGTCATTGTCGGTGCAAAAAATGCGACCCTCCTGCTGAAAACCGGAACAAATGTCAATATGTATTCCGGAAAAAGCGTCGTTACAACCGCTACAACAAAAGTATAAATATTCCTATTCCGGTCGGAGGCACTCGCTTCTGACCGAAAAATTATTTTGATAATGTGTCATATTGAAATTTTACTCTGTTTTTGTTATAATATGATGGTTATTAATATACTCAGGGAGGAATTTACTTGAAATTTAATAATAAAATCAGATTTATTGATTTATTTTCAGGTATAGGCGGAATTCGTAAAGGATTTGAAATTGCCTGCAGTGACTTGGGTATAGATGCAGAATGTGTTTTTACTTCTGAAATAAAAAATCATGCTGTAAAAGTATTCAAGCAAAATCACCCATTGGAAGATATTCATGGAGATATTACCAAAATATCCAGTGATGCTATTCCTGACTTTGATTTCCTGCTTGCCGGATTTCCGTGTCAGGCTTTTTCTGTTGCCGGAAAAAGACTTGGTTTTGAAGATACCCGAGGCACTCTTTTTTTTGAGGTTGTCCGAATCCTGAAAGAAAAACAGCCGTATGGCTTTTTGCTTGAAAATGTTGAAGGGCTGGTAAATCACGATAAACAAAATTCTACTGACAAAATCGGAAAAACATTATCTGTAATTTTATCAAATCTTGAAGATTTAGGGTATAGGGTCAACTGGAAGGTATTGAATGCAAAAGACTTCGGTATTCCACAGGATAGAAAAAGAATCTATATTGTCGGCACCAAAACCGAAAAACCAATACTGGATAATTTCCAAAAAAGCAAATCAAAATTGTCAGATATTCTTGAAAGCGGTCTGCCTGTTTCTGAAAGCGAATTTGTGAAGCTGATTCTTTCGCATTACTCATTAAATGATTTAAAAGGTAAGTCGATCAAGGATAAACGCGGCGGCGATAATAATATTCACAGTTGGGATATTGAATATAAAGGACCTGTTAATAATGACGAAAGAGAATTATTAAACAGAATGCTGAAAGAACGCCGCAAGAAGAAATGGGCAGAGGAATATGGTATTGACTGGATGGATGGAATGCCGCTTACGATAGAACAGATCCGTACATTTTATCACCATGAAGCTCTTAAGGAAATGCTGGAAGATCTTGTAACAAAAAAATATTTAAAAAAAGAACATCCGAAAAAAAAAGTAGGAAATCGCAGAATACATGATGAAACATTACCATTAGGTTATAATATTGTAGCCGGAAAAATGTCATATGAGGTCGGTAAAATACTTGACCCTGACGGTATTGCTCCTACACTCGTGGCAATGGATATGTGTCATTTGTTTGTCATTGACGGAAACGGTCTTCGCCCTCTTTCTTTACGTGAAGGATTACGTCTTTTTGGTTATCCGGATAGTTATCAATTCAATGTATCTGTTCAGGAAGGATATGATCTGTTAGGGAATACGGTTGTTGTTCCTGTTATTAAAGAGGTATCGGAACGAATTTTGAATATTTATAAAGGAGAGAACAACAAATGAGGCTGACCGCTCAGAATGTATATAACAAACTTGTTAATGAAGATAAGATTCTTGAATTAGAGGGACAAATCAGATTTTTCTTTGGCGATGTTGATATAATTGTTAAACAAAAGGACGTTGTAGGCAATATTATTCAGGAATGGCTGCAAGGATGGCTGGAGAAACGTGAAATAGAATATGCACCATCAGAAAACAATCAGATGCCTCCTGATTTCTTTTTGAATCCTGACAACAAAACAAAAGATTTACTTGAAGTCAAAGCTTTTAACAGATCTGCAAGTCCTGGTTTTGATATTGCAGATTTTCGTATGTACGAAGAGGAAATTATTGATAAGCCCTATATGCTGGATGTTGATTACCTTATTTTTGGTTATGATATGAGTGATAATGGTATCGTTACAATTAAAGATATATGGATCAAAAAAGTCTGGGAAATCACAAGACGTATGGATAAATGGGCATTGAATCTACAAATTAAACAAGGTGTTGTACATAAAATACGCCCTGGAGTATGGTATAGCAATAAACGCGGAAATATTCCCATGTTTTCATGTATGGAAGATTTTATCTCAGCTATCGAAGAAACAGTATACCAAAATCCCAAAACACATAATGATGCTGCAATGTGGAAACGAAAGTTCATTGAAAGCTATGAACAATATTACGGAATCACTTTATCAATACCAAGATGGAGTGATATTGCAGATAAATACAGTGTCTGATACTATTTCAATCCTCAGAAGCGGAAACTTCCGTAAGTTGAAATGATAAAAAACATCCGATGAATGCTTTGTTCATCGGATGTTTTGTTTTATAGTCCCCTTAAATGCAACAATCAGATTTCTTGTTGTGTGGAAACTTCGCCGGCAATTTTGCCTTTGAGTTTGGAGTACATGATAATATTGTCGCCCTCATGAAGAATAAGGTCACCTTTCGGAATAATGGTTTTATTGTCTCTTTTTACCATAAGAATGACCGTCTGGCGTGAAATATCAAGATCTCTGATCATCTGACCGTTCCAGCGGTGGTTCTCACGCAGAACAATTTCTTTCAGGTAGATCGGCTTGTCGCCCTTGATAGAGTCTGCTCCGAGGACGATTTTATCGCCGGCATTCAGGCGGACATTTCCCCGAGGGATAATGGTTTCGTTTCCTCGCTGAATAATTGCGATAATGATACCGTGAGGAAGTCCGAGATCCATGATTTTCTTCCCTACCCAGCGGTCGGATCTTTTGAGCTGAATTTTAATAAAGTGAATATCCTCCTCAACACCGTTGCCGATACTCTGGAATTTGGAATACTGCTCCACAAAACCTGCAGAAATAATACCTGTCGGTATAGCAACAATTCCGACACCGAGAAAAGCAATGACCGTTCCCATCAGCTTTCCTGCCGTCGTGATCGGATAGATATCACCGTACCCTACTGTCAGAAGCGTTGATACCGACCACCAGATTCCTGAAAAAGCATTATTGAACACCTCTGGCTGGGCAGGATTTTCAATACTGTACATACAAAGACTGGAGGCAAGCATCATCACAAATATGATAAAAACAGAGGACATGATCTGTTGTTTCTTTCTCAAGAGAACCTCTGTGATAACATTCAGTGAATCGTAATAGGCATTGATTCTGAAAAGCCGCAGTATTCGTGCCACTCTGAACATTCTGAATACAACCGCCCCTGCCGGAAAAAACGACGGCAGATAATACGGAAAAAAATGAAAGGAAATCAATAATACCCGTAAACGACAACATATATTTCAGAATCGATTTAAATTCATTGTGTTTGGGATAAAGGCAGTTTGCGGTATAGATCCTCAGAAAATAGTCCACAGCAAAAAAAGCTACTGTAGCGGCCTCTGTATAATCCAGTACCAAAGCATATTTTGCACGGATATCGCTGTAGGTATTGAGTATCGTAACCAACAGATTGATGATCAGTGCCAGTGTGCTGATGATATCGTACATCTGGTTGATCAGGTCATCCACCACACCGACCGAAACCATTTTAAAAATACGCCGTCTGAAACGCTCATGAACCGGGACATCCGGTTCATCCTCAGGATAATATTCATCCGGATTCATATCAGGTGCCGCTGTATGTTCTTGATTTTCCGTCATAATAAACCTCCGAAAAACTTGATGCTTTACTTTCTTATTATACACATTTTACAATAAAAAGTCATTATATTTTTTGAATTTTTGGTTGAAAGAAATTATATTTTGGTATATGATATTATTGTATATTAGACTATGATTGCAGGTGAATTTATGAAAATTGTAATAGTGGGATGCGGAAAAATCGGTACAGCCATCATCTCCAGTCTTGTTGATGAAGGACATGATGTTGTGGCAGTTGACAGTGACCCGAAAGTTCTGGAACATATTTCCAATATTCATGATGTCATGAGCGTATGCGGCAGCGGAGCAGACTGTGATACTCTCAATGAGGCCGGAGTTGATAAAGCGCAGCTGATCGTTGCGGTAACGGCATCTGATGAGTTGAATATGCTTTGTTGTTATATCGCAGGCAAAATGGGTGCAAAGCATACGATCGCACGCATCAGAAAGCCCGAATATAATATGAATAATCTAAATTTCCTTAAACAGCAGCTTAACTTGTCAATGTCACTCAATCCTGAGCTTCTGGCTGCGAGAGAGATCTATAATATACTGCGGCTGCCCTCTGCATTGAAAATCGAGACCTTTTCTCAGCGGAATTTCGAGATCATCGAGATCATACTGAAAGAGGACAGTATCCTGACAGGGGTAAAACTGATGAATATCCGAAGCAAGCTAAAATCAAAATTTCTTGTATGCGTTGTGCAGCGCGGCAAGGATGTTTATATTCCTGACGGTAATTTTGTACTCGAAAAGGGCGACAAAATCGCACTCACTGCTTCTCCTGCAGAAGTGCAGAAGCTGATGAGAAAAATTGGTCTGGACCGCAAAAAAGCAAAAAACATCATTATTCTCGGCGGCAGCAGAATTGCCTACTATCTTGCCAGAATGCTCACGCAGTCAGACAACAGTGTCAAAATAATTGAAAAAAATGATGAAAAGTGCAGACAGCTTTCGGAGGTACTGGACAAGACTGTTATCATTAACGGTGACGGCGCACAGCAGGAGCTTCTGATGGAAGAAGGTCTGAATTCTGCCGATGCGTTTGTGGCACTGACAGGCATGGATGAAGAAAATATACTGATCTCAATTTTTGCAGATGCCAACCATGTTCCGAAATCCATTGCAAAAGTCAATAAAAATGAACTTTTTTCCATGGCTTCAAAGCTCGGTCTGGACTGTATTGTTTCTCCGCAGAAAACAGTTGCAGATGTGCTTGTGCAATATGCGAGGGCACTGGAAAATTCCATGGGCAGCAATGTAGAAACCTTATATAAAATCATGGATGATAAGGCGGAAGTGCTGGAATTCAATGTCAGCGATGATTTTAAATCTCTGAATATTCCGCTGAAGGATCTGAAACTCAGAAAAAATATTTTGATCGTCGGTATCATCAGAGAACGAAAAGCCATTATACCGACAGGCGATAACAAGATCCTCAAAGGCGACAAGGTGATCATTGTCGAATCAGGGATCCGTCTGAACGATCTGTCTGAAATTTTAAGTTAAATCAGGTGTATATAAATGAATCGAAGAATGGTATTATACAGAACAGGACAAATTCTGATGCTGGAAGGTGTATTGCTATTACTGCCGCTTGCTGTATCGTTCTGTTATCTGGAATGGAATTGTATCAGTTCCTTTGCTATTGCCTCGGCTTCTGCCTTTATCACAGGGATTCTGTTGACTCTTGCCAACCCCCGAAACAAAGTAATATTTGCACGAGAGGGATTTTCGATCGTTACTTTTGCATGGATACTTCACTCCCTGATCGGTGCTGTGCCGTTTGTTCTCAGCGGCGAAATTCCCAATTATGCCGACGCCTTTTTTGAAACAGTCAGCGGCTTTACCACAACGGGAGCATCGATTCTCGAAAATGTAGAAGCAATGAGCAAAGGGCTGTTGTTCTGGCGAAGCTTTACACACTGGATCGGCGGAATGGGAATTCTGGTACTGATCATGGCAATTATCCCTGCTGATTCAGGACGCTCCATCCATATCATGAGAGCGGAAATGCCCGGTCCTGTGGTAGGCAAGCTTGTTCCTAAAATCAGTGATACGGCGAAAATCCTTTATCTGATCTATCTTGTGCTGACTGTAGTAGAAATGGTTTTTCTGCTTGCAGGAGGCATGCCTGTATTTGACAGTGTAGTTTATGCACTGGGAACGGCAGGCACAGGCGGTTACGGCATTAAAGCCGATTCTGTAGGCGGGTACAGTCCCTATCTGCAATGGGTCATTGCCATTTTTATGGTGATATTTGGAATCAATTTCAATCTGTTCTATCTGGCACTCTTAAAACGCTTCAAAGCCGCTGTAAAAAATACGGAACTGTGGCTGTACCTCGGTATTATTTTTGTTTCCACCGCCATCATTACAGCAAGCATTTATCCCGTTTACGGCAATTTCGGAGAAAGTGTGCGGCAATCATTTTTTCAGGTCACCTCTGTCATTTCCACAACGGGATATTCGACTGCCGACTTTAACCTTTGGCCGCAGTTGTCAAGAAGTGTCCTGTTTTTATTGTTGTTCATCGGCGGCTGTGCAGGTTCAACCGCAGGAGGACTCAAAATGTCAAGAGTACTCATTCTGTTCAAATCCATACAGAATGATTTCAGGCGATTGCTGCACCCACGCTCTGTTGCGGCGGTACGTATTGACGGCAAAGCTGTTGATGACGAAACGCTGAAAAGAGTCAGCACCTATTTTGCATTTTATATGTTTCTGAATTTTGCAGTCTTTTTTCTGATTTCGTTCGAGCCGTTTGATTTTGAAACCAATCTCACTGCCGCCATATCCTGTGTCAACAATGTTGGTCCCGGTCTGGGTGCAGTCGGTCCGGCAGGCAGCTATGCAGGCTATTCTGATTTTTCTACTGTTGTGCTTTCCTTTGCTATGCTCCTCGGCAGACTGGAGATTTTCCCTGTCCTTCTCGCCTTCAATCCCAAAAACTGGGTCAGCAAACACAACGTGTCTGCAAAATGATTAGATTATGGAGTTCGATGAAAAGTTAGTGTAAATATTTCCAGGAGTTTACGCAGTGGCATAAAACTGTAGTATAATTAGGTTCGGCGGTTTGTTGTAAAACCAAACTTTATGGCACGGGTACGTGACCGCACTGGACGGTTTTGCTTTCTGCTTTATTGAAGTCCATTATTTTGTTGCCGCGGCAGTGAAGCTATGCAATATACAAATTTGAGCGCGAAATTGACTGCGGAGGCACTCCGCCGTTGGCAGGAAAGAGATATCGCTAAATACTGACAAAGTTCTACCATCAAAATAGCACTGATCGGCTTTGAAAATCAAGCCAAAGCCGATAAATATGTTGCCGTCCGAGTAATAGGCTATGACGGTGCAGATTATCGGAATCAATATAAAGCAAAGAAAAGCGGCGAAAGTAAAGATGAAAAATTCTATCCTGTGATCACGTTGGTAATTTATTTCGGAAAGGACGATTGGAACTACGGCACAAATCTCCATTCCTGCCTTGATATATCACCTGAGTTATTACCGTTTGTCAGTGATTATAAGGTGAATTTCTACTCACTAAAAGACATGACTGAAGAACAAATTGAAAACTTCAAATCTGATTTCAAGGTAATAGCAGAATTTTTCCATGCTCTGAGCAGCGGCGAGAATTATCACCCGACAAATCAGAAATTGGACCATCCTGAGGAAGTAATTGACATGATAAGCACATTTTCAGGCGATGACAGATTCAGAGATGAATACAATTCAATCAGTAAACAGATAAAAGAAGGAGGAATTTCCATGTGTGAAATTTATGATAAAATTTTACAAGAAGGTGAGGCCAAAGGCTTTTTTTTTTTTTTTTTGTCATTAGTAAAAAAAGGCATGATCAGCCTCGCACAAGCTGCTGAACAAGCCAATATGACTATTGAAGAATTTGAAAGCAAAACAGGTTTACAGACGCAAAACTAATTTCTACTAAAAACCGGTCAGCAGTAATAACATAACTGCTGACCGGTTTTGGTTGATTTACAGGTTTGTAATAACAGCAAGGTAGGGTTTGACAACTTTGTAGATATTCTGACGTTCGGCAAGAGTGCCGGGCATTCTTTTCATAAAGTCGCGGTAGACTACCTGCATATTTTTCGTACCCTTTTCGTTGATGATCGCACAGATCTCCCCTGCCGGTGTGTCTTCGAGGTCATTGAAGCGCAGGGCTGTTTTCATCAGAGATTTCAGTCTTTGCGGCTTTGTGGGAAGATAGAGTTTCAGCATCGTTTGGCGGTAAGAACTGTCGGTCTTGAAATGGGCATAAATTTCTTTGGAATCCTCCGAACCGAAACCAATCGTAAGCACACGATTGACAAGAGCAAGGTCTGTGGAACGCACACTCCTGCACATTTCGATAATATATTCTGCATTTGACATTTTGTGCAGTGCTGCTTCAGTTTCAGGATCACTTACAGTGGGAATCAGTACATTTTTGTTCTCATTGTCATTCTTGGTTTCAATTTCTGTTTTAATTTCGTCCGCTGCCTGGTTCACTTTATCTGAAACGATTTTTGTTTCTTTATCGGACTCAGGTTTCATTTCCTTTGCTTTATCGGGAACAACTTTCTTCTCTTCCTTAACTGATATTGCTTCAGGATCATTTTTCGTTTTTTCTTTGGTGTGCTGAGTGTTGGTTTTCTGCGGTGCAGATGACGCAAGCAGCGCATCTGTTACAACAGTTTTTCTGTCAACACGTTTTTTCTCCGAAAGGTTTACTGTTGTATTCACCGCATTCTTGATATTGGTTTTTTCATCTTTTATCAGCTGTTTCGGCGGCGGTGTGGGCTTGGAAGTATTTTTTTCGTACGGATTATGATTGTTAGCTGCTGTTTTTTTCTTTTTATTTTTCGGATTGGGTTTGGGCTTGAATTGAAAAGCAGCGACTGCCGGCTCGGTAAAGCTGACAAGCTCCACATCAACATTCAGTTTCTGCCAGTGCCTTACCGCTGCCACATAGCCCTTGTCGTTGGAATACACAACAAATCCGCGTCTGGGGTGCTTCTGCACAAGGTATGCCAGAACGCCCATCAGCTGCAGATCGAGGGCATTGTCACCTGTCATACACTCAACAAATTCGATATTCTTTTTCTTATGATCCGTTTTCAGAAATTCCTCCAGCCTTCCTGAATGATAGACAGTATAGAAAATAATAATTTTATCTTTTTTTCTTGATTTCTCTATAATTTCAAAAAGTCTGTTCTGAACATTTTCCGAATCGATCAGTATGTATCTTTTCTTCAAAATTACACGTCCTTTCAACATACTTCTATCTTATTTTACCCTGAATCTTCTTGTTTGTCAACAAAAAAGGAACCAGCGAGCTGCCGGTCCCTTTTTCGTGCTCAAGTTTATCAATAATCATAAATTTATCGCCGCACCATAAAAACTAACAAACGCTTCTCAAAACGTTCCGATGGCAGATTATGTAAGTTTCATGATCAGTTGCTTCTCGGAATAAACGGTGCGATTGCTCCTGCGACATTGTTGATCGGCATTGTCTGAAGAATCAGCTTACCCGGACCTGTCACAACAGTATTGAAAAGACCTTCGCCACCAAACAAAGCATTTTTAATTCCCGGTACGCTCTGTATATCCATACTGCATGAACCGGACATAGCGGCAACATAACCTGTATCGATCACCATAGATTCTCCCGGACCGAGATTGTATTCCACTGCATAACCGTCAATTTCCACAAATGCGACGCCCTGACCCGAAAGCCGCTGCATGATAAAGCCCTCGCCGCCAAAAAAGCCTGCGCCCAGTCTTTTCTGGAAAAATACTGAAAGCTCTACGGTTGCTTCGGAAGCAAGAAAACCTGATTTCTGCACAATGATTTCCTGTCCGGGAGCGATATTGAACGCACGGATCGAACCGGGAAAGCTTGAAGCAAAAGCGATCATTCCGTTGCCGCCTGTTGCGGTATAACGATTCTGGAACATTGCTTCGCCCGAAAACATTCTGCCGAACATTTTGCCGACACCGCCGCCGACGGTTTCCATTTTCATATTCGGTGACATCCAGCTCATTGCACCCTTTTCGGTTATCATACATTCACCCATTGCAAGCTGACATTCCACAACCGGAAGCGGTTCACCTAAAATTTTATACTGCATAATAAAACCTCCTTGTTTTTTTTGACAAAATTTTTGATTTGTTCATATTATATCATAACAGGCAGTGAATAATCAACTGTTATTTTTGTGCGTGACCGCACCGAACTATTTCGTGCTTAAGTTTTTGAGAACCATAAATTTATTGCCGCACCATAAAGTCTCAGAATTATTACACCTACTTTTATCTCTTATCTTTCAGTATATAGTTTGTATGTGGATTTCCCATGTCTTTTAACATAATAAAGCATCTGATCAGCATGATTCAGAGCTGTTTCAAAGACATCTTTGGAACCGCCCGGAAAAGAAGCAATGCCGATAGAGCATGAGATCTTTTTATCTGCGGGAATATCGATTTTCCGGTTTAATTTATTTGCAATACGCTCTTTCAATCCGTCTTTGATTTCTTCATATATTTCTTCGGCAAGACGAACACCGTCACTTTCTGACTGGTCATACAGAAGAATAATAAATTCGTCGCCGCCGTAGCGCACAGGAATCCCCTTATTTTTTGTCATTTTTTTAAACATTTCCGCAAAGACAACCAATACCAGATCACCGATCTCGTGACCGAATGTGTCATTATAATACTTGAAATTATCAAGATCGACATAAAGGATCACATTATTTTTCCGGCTGCCTTGCGAACAGATCACATCGATCTGCCGGCTTAATCCGCTTCTGTTCGGAATGCCCGTCAGATGATCCGTTATTGCTGACTGTTCCAGCTTCTGGTTCATCATTTCGATCATCAGCCGGTTATCGATCCTTCTCATCATTTCACAGAACTGGCTGAAGGCAAATTTCAGGATGCCAAGATCGTCCTCTCCCGGAAGGATACGACTTCCCACACTTCTTCTTTTAATTTTGATACAGGCAAGAAGTACCGTTTCAATTCCTGAATGCTCCATAATAGGGATTCCGATCATGGTCATGATGTATTTTTCCCCAAAGGGTTGCATAAGCGGCAGGAACCGCTCAAAATTCTTATCGGTGCGGTTTGACAGAAATGCCTGTTTATAGCTGCGGAAGAACTCAAATATTTCATCAACCTCCTCCGTTCTGTCAAAGGGGTTTTCTCCTTCACACATCACTGTATGTTTTCCGTCTTTTCTGCGCAGAATGATGATCTCATCCAGATTATAACTGTTTTTCAGAACAGCAGAGGTATTGCGGAACAGATCGTCCGTTGTCATATTTTCACGGCTGATGGTTTCCTGTAAGACTGTCAGAAATTTGATATCATTTTCTCTTTTTACCAGCCGATTCTGTGTTCCCGCCTGTCTGGCAGTCTGTAGCATATGTGCCACCGGAAGCTGTGCCGTTTCTGCAAGCAGCGGCTCTTTTTGCCTTGTGCCGTTTTCCATAAAATACTGTAATTTTTGTTTTTTTCTTTGGAAGCCTTCCTTATCACAATATGCGATTGCTTCCGATAACACCCGGTCAGCCTCCTTGTTCCTCTGCATTTTCCGGTACAACACCGCCTGCTCCAGTGCCAGAACAGGAAATGTAAAAAACATCGCTCCCGATGCAGAGTTCATATATTTTCTGACAGCATCAAATTCTCTTTGACAAAGTTCAGATCGATTTTCGTAATTATACAACATTCCTTTCACAAGGTGATATAAAAGAAGATCTTCATCCCATTCACCCTCATGATTTTCCCGCAATACCTTCAGCATATGCTCTACGAGTACTTCCATCTTGCTCAGGTAGTAATAGCTGTTATAATATTCCTCCTGATAATAGCAGCTGATGGCAATCATACTGTAAAGCTTTGTGGTACTGCAGGCGTTGATAGAACGGTGACCCAATTCCTTCATCATTTTAAAAATCAGGTCAATGACCCGGATCGCATTTTCATAGGCTTCTGCCACAAAATAATCCAATGCCAGATTATAAAGGGAATTCATCACATCATCGGGTTTTTCCAGTTCTGCCAGATTACAGACACTTCTGACAAGATAATCGTGTGCTTTTTCAAAATCCTCCAGAATAATGCTGTTATAGCCCAGTCCGGCAAAGCCATGCGCCTCTCTCAGCGGATTCGGCCTCCTTAAAACAGCAAGCCTTTTTTCATACATTCTGCGTACATAGGTGTGATATCCGTAGCGGGAATATAAAATGATATTTTTCATATACGCGTTCATCAGAAAATTATCATTTTCCAAGGCTGTTCCCGTTTGAATTCCCAGATTGAAGTAATATGGTTCTTCTTCGTTCCGGACAATCTTCTGTATACTCTCTTTGTCATTTTCAAAGCCAAAAACATACAGATAGGCAAGAAAATTCGTAAACCCGAATTTCTTTGCCTTGTCCAGCACATTGACATCTATTTCATCACAAAAATTATACTCAAATATATCCTTTCCGATTCCGCAGCGTGAAGACCACAGCAGCACTTCCGCCTTGCATACCAGATACTCATCTCCCGCTTCCGTGGCGATCTCAATACATTTCCTGCAATATACTTCCACGTGTTTTGACTGCGACAGAATCATTCTCGCTCTTGCAAAGGTATAATAATACCGATATCTGATAATTGGTTCTTCACCCTCACCAGCACCTAAACTTGTCAGCTTATCACATATCACAAGTGCATGATTGGTATGTCCGAGATTCATATCGATCATTGCCGCAAGCAACAGAAAAGTGACCTGCTCCTCTTTGGTAAGCCAGATCGTTTTCTCGTCCATCCGATACAGAATATCCCCCATATAATAATAAGCATCCTCCAATGCAAATGTATGATACATATTTGTCAGTTTTCGGAAATATTCCTGTTTTTTATTATTATCAAACCAGAACTCATCCTGTACATCGATTGTTCTTTGGCTGTCCATACTTCCCCAGTCGAGCTGAAGATCCCGTTCCTCCGAGACCAGTATCAGGTCATCCCATATTCTTTTTTTATAGTCTGCGATCCTGAACTCATCATTGTACATGACTATGACATGAATATTCATCGTTTTATCCATAATTTTCTTTAAAAGCTGTACGGTGCTGTACGGTGCCATATGAAATTTAGAAAGGATCATGATCAGATGCTGCTGCTTTGAGATATATTCCAGTATGCCTGTCAGATTCTGTATCATCCGGTCTGTTTCATGTTGTATCTCAAAATACATCACATCCTCCTGCCTTGTACAGATATTATGACTAATCAATCCTGCCAGAGGCTCAATATGCATCGGATACACGCCACATTCTTTCAAAAAGGCTTTTACCGATATGGAATCTTTGTAATATTGGTTATAACATTGACAGATCCATTCCAAAAAAGGTGCGTAAGCCCCGTGCATATCATTCATGGCATATTCGTGATACAAAAAGATTTTATTTTCCGTGTCTTTCACATCAGCAAGAATTTCCTGTTCAGAAATATCGAGTGTGTTATAATGTTTAATAAATATCACATTTTATCATGTTTTTCTACATAAGCTGCGACAATGTTTTGTACGTATGTTTTAAAATCCATAAAACCGATCCCCCTTTCATCAGATATTACAATCTCACAAAAAACAACTTGTGTCATTAATCTTTATTATTGATACTTTTTTCCTGAGATGATGCCTTTCTGCAAAACGAATCATTTATTACAATTATAGCATGATTTCAGTAGAAATCAATAGAATTATCGTTCAAAAGTTTTACAATTATTCTTATACTACTTCTATTTTCAAGAATGTCCACTATTGAGAATAGAAATACTATCAGAAATACAAAATGCTCCCCCGACCGGAATCGGGGGAGTAGTTTTTTATCAGTCGATTTTTTCAAATCTCGGCACCTGCTTGCCGTCTGCATCAACATACTGATAGAAGATTGCCGACGGTCTTGCCCATGTTTTGCCTTCGCCGCCGATTTCCTTGTAGATTACAAGTTCTTCGGAAGTTTCGCTGTCCTTGGCAAGGCAAATGAATTCATATTCTCCGCCCTTGAAGTGACGGTATTTGCCCGGTGTGCCTACTTCAGGAAGCGGTTTGAGTGTTTCTTCCTGCGGCTGTTCTTCGGGCTGTGCTGTTTCTGTCTCTTTTGCTTCGCTCTGAGCAGAAACTACAGGCTCTGACTCTGTTATATCATCAGGATATTCCGGAACACCGCCATCTGTGAGAACCAGAATTCTCGTCCCATGAGCCGGAATATGAATGTTAACATAACCATTGTTGACATCATAAGCGGTTTTGCCGTCATATACATCATACAATTTTGCACCGCCGTCAGTATTGAAACCAAGGTTATAATCGCTTGCCGAAAGGTTCACGGCAATATATACGGTTTCATTCTCAAATTTGCGCTTGAAAACAAGCTGTTCATTTCTGATAACAGTATTTTCAAAGCTTCCGTATTTCAAAGCCTTGTACTTTCTGCGGACAGCACCAAGTCTGCATACATGGCTGTAAAGCTCATTGTACTGAATATCCTCCACATTCACACACGGACGCAGCGGATAGTCATAATCCACATTGTTTTTCTGACCCTGGATGCCCCATTCACTTCCGTAATAAACAGCAGGAACACCGGGCATGAAATATTCAACGGTATAGCAGTTTTTGATATTGTCAAATTCCTTGACCGTACTTGCAATACGGTTCACATCGTGGTTATCAACAAAGTTATAAGTATAGATATTGTGATAGATGCCGCCGTTTGCAAACTGACGGTTGAGGGAATGTGCGATCTCGAAATAGTTGTGGTCGTTATGGGAAGAATAGATACCCTTATAACATTCATAGTTCGTGCAGGAATCGAGAAGATCGGGATTTGCCAGACGGGCATAGTCCCCGTGAATGATCTCACCCATCAGCCAGAATTCAGGATCTTTGCTCTTGCAGAAATGTCTGAGTTCTCTGAGGAAATCCTGATCCATACAGTAAGCAACATCCAGACGCAGACCGTCGATCTTGAATTTCTCCATCCACATGGCAACCGCATCAAAAATATGCTGTTTTACATCGGGATGACGCAGATTCAACTTGACAAGTTCATAATTGCCTTCCCAGCCTTCATACCAGAACGGGTCGCCCCACGGGCTACTGCCGCCGAAGTTGAGGTTCTGAAACCATGAGCAGTACGGTGAGCCTTCCTTTTTCTCCTGAATATCCTTGAATGCCCAAAAACCTCTGCCGACATGATTGAATACACCGTCAAGAACCACTCTGATACCGTTTTCATGGAGTTTGTCACAGATTTTGGCAAAGCTCTCATTATCGCCCAGACGGTTATCAATATTGTAGTAATCGTTTGTATCATAGCCATGGGTAGTTGACATAAACACAGGACCGAAATAAACGGCATTTACATTCATTTCCTTCAGGTGCGGAATAAAATCAACGACCTTATCAAGGCGGTATTCGAGATTACCGTCATTGATCCTCGGCGCACCGCAGAAGCCGAGCGGATAGATGTGATAAAAAACA
>CACYDD010000013.1 GCA_902773065.1 uncultured Ruminococcus sp.
TAATCGCTCAGGTAATGTTTTCGGTATTTATTTTATCATCATGTGCAGCATAAATAATCATACCAATGAGCATTTCCGACAGGATCTGCTCATTGTTTTTGTGTAATAATATCTTTAATTCGTTATTGACACGATGTCAGAATAGGTGTATAATAAGCATAATGACACAGTGTCAGAACAAACAGCAGAAGGGAGTGATCATTATGCCAAAGGGATCGCCGGAGCTGACAGCAGCAAGAAAAGAAGAAATAATCAATGCCTGTGAAGAGCTGTATAAAACAATGAGCTTCAAGGACATTACCATCAAGGAGATCGGAGCAGCAACATCATTTACCCGCACATCAATTTATAATTATTTCCGCACAAAAGAAGAAATAATGCTTGCTCTTTTTTGCAGAGAATATGATATCTGGTGCGGCAGACTTGAAGAAATGAGCGAAGGCTCTGCTGATATGTCCCGTGAAGAAATTGCCTCTGCGATTGCCAAAAGCCTTGAGGACAGAGAGATACTTCTGCGGATACAGTGTATGAATCTGTTCGATATTGAGGATAACAGCCGCGTTGAGCGCCTGGCAGAATTTAAACTGCGTTTCAAGAGAATGTATGAGTTATTGACGATGATTCTCAAAAGTTATCGTCCC
This sequence comes from uncultured Ruminococcus sp., assembly GCA_902773065.1. GTDB lineage: Bacteria > Bacillota > Clostridia > Oscillospirales > Acutalibacteraceae > UBA1213. The sequence goes on from CACYDD010000013.1 coordinate 642, forward strand.
TATGTAACAGAAAATGAGTGTAATTCTTTCTGCTGCTCTTTTTCATCCTTTCTGTTCGGGATATATCCGTTTGTATTTCACACCGAAAATCAGATAAAGGCTATGGAAATGGCGGATGTCAAGGTACCGGAGCTTACCATTTATGAGATGGTATACGATTGTCTTATCAAATTACTGCCGTAGTGCAGAACAAATAAATAACGGAGGTAATATCTATGAGTAAAGTATTGGTAGCGTATTTCAGTGCAAGCGGAGTGACAGCAAAAGCGGCACAAAAGCTTGCAAAGGCAGCGGGCGCAGATCTGTTTGAGATCGTTCCCGAGCAAGTTTACACCAGAGCTGACCTAAACTGGCAGAATAAAAACAGCCGCAGCTCAGTCGAAATGAACGACAGAGGCAGCCGACCTGCCATTAAATCAAAGGTTGAGAATATGGAGCAGTATGATGTGGTGTTTGTGGGCTTTCCTGTCTGGTGGTACCGTGAGCCGTCAATCATAGACACGTTTATGGAGAGCTATGATTTCAGCGGAAAGACTGTCGTTCCCTTCTGCACTTCAGGCGGCAGCGGTCTTGGATCGACAAGCAGCAATTTACAGGCTCTTGCAAAGGGTGCAAAGGTTATCGAAGGAAAAAGACTTTCAGCTATGACAACAGAAGGCTCTCTGAAAAAATGGGCAGAAGAAATTATCTGAGGAGGAAACTATTATGTTCAATAAAAGTATCACGTTATCAAACGGTGTCATCGTTCCGCAGCTTGCTCTCGGCACATGGCTCATTGACGACGATAAGGTGGGCGCTGCTGTCAGATCAGCAATAGAGATCGGCTACACACACATCGACACGGCTCAGGCATATGCAAACGAGCGGGGCGTCGGTGAGGGCGTCAGAAACAGTGGAGTAGCACGTGACAAAATATTTGTCACCACAAAGATCGCAGCCGAGCATAAGGATTATAAAACCGCAGCCGAAGGTATTGACGGGTCACTCAAAAGGCTGGGACTTGACTATATCGACCTGATGATAATTCACAGTCCTCAGCCCTGGCTTGAAGTCAATCAGTCCGAGGACAGATACTTTGAAGGAAATCTTGAAGCATGGAGAGTATTGACAGACGCCTACAAAGCCGGAAAGATCAGGGCGATAGGCGTATCCAATTTCCTGCAGGAGGACATTGACAATCTTCTGAATAATGCAGAGATCAAACCTATGGTCAATCAGGTGCTTTGTCATATAGCAAATACTCCGCTTGACCTTATAGAGTATTGCACAGAAAAAGGCATTGTTATGGAAGCATACAGTCCTGTTGCTCACGGTGAAGCGCTGAAAATCCCTGCTATTGCTGAAATGGCAAAGAAATACGGTGTATCCGTTCCTCAGCTTTGCATCAGATACGATATTCAGCTTGGCATGATCGTTTTGCCGAAGACTGCAAATCCCGAACACATGAAAACCAATGCAGATGTTGAATTCGTTATTTCAGATGAGGATATGGAAGTACTCAAACACATCGAGCGTATCAAGGATTACGGCTCTTCAAGCTTTTTCCCTGTCTATGGCGGCAAGCTCAAGGGTTATTCCGGCAGACCGGGCAGTGAAAAAGTATAATGGATCGGTGGCAGTCATGAGTATTACAATAAATCTGTATTATACCGGAAAAAACGGAAATGCAAAAGAATTTGCAAAGGAAATGGAAGAAACAGGAACAGCGGACGCTATCCGTAATGAAAAAGGAAACCTCAGATATGAATACTTCATCTCTATAGATGACCCTGAAACCGTCCTGCTGATCGACAGCTGGAAGGATCAAGCTGCACTGGATATTCATCATGCTTCGGAAATGATGGAAAAAATCGCAGCACTGAGAGAAAAATACGACCTCACAATGAGAGCGGAACGGTTTGTTTCAGATGAAAGTGGAATGTCGAAACACGATAAAACATTTATCAGAGAGCAGGAGGAAAACTGAAATGAGAGAAAAGATCATACAGACTGCCGGACGAGAGCAGCTTGGTGACTTCTCGCCTATGTTTGCACACCTAAATGACGATGTACTTTTCGGCGAGGTGTGGAACGAGGAAGCAATAAGTGTAAAGACGAAGTGCATCATTACAGTAGTGTCGCTTATGGCTTCGGGGATAACGGACGCTTCTCTCGGCTACCATTTGCAGAATGCGAAGAAAAACGGTGTGACAAAGGACGAGATCGCAGCGATAATCACCCACGCAACAATGTATGTAGGCTGGCCGAAGGGTTGGGCGGTGTTCCGCATGGCAAAGGAGATCTGGAACGAGGAACAGCCTGCACTAACCGAAAACGAAAAATATCAGAATACTATCTTCTTCCCCATCGGTCAGCCGAATGACGCTTATGCACAGTATTTTGTCGGACAAAGCTATCTTGCACCGCTTTCAATGCAGCAGATGCCGATGTTCAATGTCACCTTCGAGCCGGGATGCCGAAACAACTGGCATACACATCATGCCGTAAACGGTGGCGGTCAGATGCTGATCTGTGTCGGCGGAAGAGGATATTATCAGGAATGGGGCAAGGAGCCGCAGGAGATGACACCCGGTACAGTCATCAATATTCCGGCGAATGTCAAGCATTGGCACGGTGCGGCACCGGATTCGTGGTTTTCTCATATTGCCGTTGAAGTTCCCGGTGAGGGTACAGGTACTGAATGGCTTGAAGCTGTGTCGGATGAGGATTATGGCAAGCTGAAATAATACCGGAGGTTTTTGTATGAAAAGAATAAAATCTATTTCTGCGATACTTGTAATGGCTTGTTTGTGCTTTATCATGTCTGCCTGTGCAAACAGCGGCAATACAGAAAGCAATAAATCTGAATCAGTTGCTGAAAACAGTACTTCACAGTCTGATACAAAAAAGAATAGTAACAGTTCAGACGACAATAAAATTGAGTCTGTATCAGAAAATAAGGATGAATCTCAACTGTCCGAGGATACCAAAAAAACAGGTACAGATGTGCTTGTAGTTTATTTTTCTGCAACAGGTACAACTAAAGGTGTAGCGGAAAAATTAGCTGATGTGACAGATGCGGATATATATGAGATCATACCGGCTGAGCCTTATACAGAAGCTGATCTGAACTGGCACGACAGCGACAGCCGTACTACTCACGAACAGGATGACAAGAGCGTCCGCCCCGGTATTGCAAGTGATAAGCTGTCTTTGGATAGCTATACCACCATCTATGTCGGTTATCCGATATGGTGGGGTGAAGAGCCGCGCATAATGGACACCTTTGTCGAAAGCTATGATTTTGCCGGAAAAACGATGATACCCTTCTGCACCTCCGGCGGCAGCGGAATCGGCAGCAGCGGCGACAACCTGAGAGATAATGCCGGGAGCGGAAACTGGCTCGAAGGTGCGAGATTAAATGCAAATGTTTCAGAATCGGAATTGCAGGAATGGATAAACAGTCTGAAATAAAGGCAGTGACAGAATGAAAGCAAAGCATATCACAATGCGAATCATAGACCTGATAATGACGGGCAATCTGCTGTTTCTGATGGCTTTGCAGGTGACACAGCAGCTTGCACATGAATGGATAGGCATTGCAATGACAGGGCTGTTTATCGTTCACCACATTTTCAATTACAAATACTACAAAACAATATTCAAGGGAAAGTATAGCTTTCTCAGGATTTTTCAGCTTGTGATATGTGTATTGCTTTTAGCAGCATTCATTACGACCGCTTTTTCCGGAATGACAATGAGCCGCTATGCAACGCCGTTTATGAACGGTCTGCTCAAAGCCTCTGATGCCCGTAAGCTGCACCTTGCTATATCCTATTGGTCATTCGTCCTGATGGGAGTGCATATCGGTATGCATTTCGGAATAATCACATCAAAGCTGCCGAAGGGTATTTTCAGGATAATATCCGCTGTTATTATTTCGGGAGTTTCAGTGTGGGGCTTTATGCTTTTCCTTGATGAAAATATCTTTGAATATATGCTCATGCAGATGCATTTTGCCTTTCTTGACTATGATAAGGCTCCATGGCTCGTGATAGTAGAAAATCTTGTAATGCTGATCTCGTGGGCATTTATGACATACCTGCTGTCGCTGTTTGTAAAGTCCGTTACAGCTAAAGGTAAAAAGAAGGATAAGAAAAGGACTGTTTTAACTGTTTTGTACGCTGTGGGTATCGTTGTGATAATAGGTTTCGGAACGCTGCTGCATTTACTGATTCCTTCCGGAAATGCCGGATTCTGAGGAGGAAATAATATGAAAATAATAATACTTATGGGAAGCCCGAACAAAAACGGTTCGACAAGTATCCTTGCGGAAAATTTTGCAAACGGTGCAAGGGACGCAGGACATACCGCCCAGCTAATAGATGTTACGAGAATGAATATCCATACCTGCACAGGATGTGTTGCCTGCGGTTACGAGGGACCATGCGTGCAAAAGGACGATAACGAGATAATAAAGCAAAAGCTCCTTAGCTGTGATATGGTTGTTTTTGCCACTCCGCTGTATTACTACGGAATGAGCGCACAGCTCAAAACGGTGGTTGACCGTTTTTGTTCCTATAACAGCAGCCTGAACAGCCGTCACCTGAAATCAGCCTTGCTTGCTGCCGCATGGAACAGTGACGACTGGACTTTCGATACACTTGAAGCCCATTATAAAACCCTTGTACGGTATATCAATTTTGAGGATATGGGTATGGTTCTCGGCTACGGCTGCGGCACGCCGTCTATGACAAAACGCAGCAAATGTCCGAATGAAGCGTACAAGCTTGGGAGGAATATGTAATGAAAAAGATACTTATTCTGTCATCAAGTCCGAGAAAAAACGGAAATTCCGATTTACTTTGTCAGCAGTTTAAAAAAGGGGCTGAAGAAGCCGGCCATAAAGTTGAACACATTTATCTGTATGACAAAAAAATCGGATTTTGTCGTGCGTGTTACGCCTGCTTCAAAACAGGAAAATGTGTTATGCAGGATGACATGGCGGATATTCTTGAAAAAATGCAGGCTTCTGATGTTATCGTAATAGCTACCCCTACATATTTTATGACGATGAATGGAATGCTGAAAAACACGATTGACCGTTTTCTGCCGAAATGGAAGGAACTCGGCGGACATGATGTGTATTTTATCATTACCGGTCACGATGAAAAAGAAGGACTTTCGCTTGTCGGTGATGAACTGAAAAAGATATTCCGGGAGCTTGGAAATGATGTCAAAGCAATCATATGGGGCGAAGGCGTATGGCAGAAAGGCGAAGTTGAAAAAACAATAGCTATGAATGAAGCATACATAGCAGGAAAAACAGTATAAAAAACGGAGGTATCATCATGCAAAACTTTGATTATCAGACACCCACAAGGCTTATTTTCGGAAAGGGCGTAGTCGAAAAGCTGCCGGAGATAATGAGCACTTTCGGCAAAAAAATACTGCTCACCTACGGCGGCGGCAGTATCAAAAGGATCGGTCTTTATGACAAGGTGAAGGAACTGCTTGCTGACTTTGAGATCGTTGAGCTTTCCGGCATACAGCCGAATCCGAAATACGATCCGAGTGTACTCGACGGCGTAAAGCTCTGCAAGGAAAACGACATTGATGTTATTCTTGCCGTCGGCGGCGGAAGCGTTCTCGACTGCTCAAAGGCTATTGCAGCCGGAGCAAAATATGACGGCGACCCGTGGGATCTCATTTCCTACAAGGTGCATGCGAAGGCTGCACTGCCCATCGTTGACATTATCACTCTTGCCGCAACGGGCAGTGAATACGACTGCGGCGGTGTTATTTCCAGAACAGAGACCAA
>CACYDD010000014.1 GCA_902773065.1 uncultured Ruminococcus sp.
AATTCAGATCTTTTTCAGCGCGCCGGGAGGGACTCGAACCCCCGACCTACTGGTTCGTAGCCAGTCACTCTATCCGGCTGAGCTACCGGCGCACACTGTCCTCATTGGACTGCTTTATTATAATAACATACTTTCCATGAAAAATCAAGAGTTAATTTTAAAAAATTTCAAAATATTTCATAATCTGAAATTAACTTCTGCCCTGACAACAACACCGGTCATTGTCAGGGCAGATTTTACATACAACCAACGCAGCAAGCAAAAAATCACATCAACGTTTTCTGCTGTTATTTCAGAATGATAACACTTTGTGCCGGCAAGGTAATTTCCTGACCGTCAACAGCAAATTCGTCTGCTTCAACTGCATTTTCATCAGCCTTGCTTGTTGTAACAGCAAATACATCATCGGAAGCGGCTGTGCTGGTTTCATCTGTTTTTTCGCCAGCGATCGCATACCCTCTGACCTCATTGATCTTGAAATCACTTTCGGGTACGGTCACTTTCGCACCGCTTGTTCCTGCATTAAAGAGAACAAGTACCTTTGAGCCGTCACTGTCAAATACATAACCTGCGGTTTTTTTGACATCATCACCGAATGTTACGGCAGTCACATTGCCGTTTTCGATTTCCGGATTCTGGTTTTTGAGTGCGATCACTCTCTTGTAGAAATTCAGCAGAGAATTTTCGTCCTTTTCCTGCTCGTCAACAGCCTTTTCTGGAACAGCCGTATTGGAAGCTCCGGGAATACTTTCGACATAACCTTTTTTATCATCTGCTGACCAATACATACCCGTACGTTTGTCGGGGTCAGACTCCGAACCGGTCATACCGATTTCCTCGCCGTAATAGATAAACGCATTTCCGGGGGAAAGTATATACATTGCAGCCGCCATTTTTCTTGCACTGTCTGTGCTAAGGAAACCTGCACTTCTTGCCGTATCATGATTGGAAATAAACGGCGTATTGATCGCATTCGGGTTTACATCTTTGATTGTCTTTTGCCATGACTCAATGCTCTTGACATAGTCAGCGGCATTTTCTTTGTTCACAGCACTTGCAACACGTCCCTGAGGACCCTGCTCATCAAAATCAAAGAAGCTGTCAACACCCGATTTGTAGAAATCACTGATAATCACACTGTTTTCCCAGCATTCACCTACAACAAAGGCATCTTTATTAACGCTTTCCACATAATCATAGAACCATTTGAGGTCTTCAATCGAGCCTTCGCTGTCGGGATATTCATACCACAGAACCGCATCCAGACGGAATCCGTCAACACCCATATCCAGCCAGAATTTTGCAGCATCTTCTATTTCTTTTCTCACCGTTTCATTCTGGAGATTCAGATCGGGCATATCATCATCAAACTGTGCTTCATAATACCAGTCATCGAAGCCAAGACCTCTCCAACCACTTTCATTTTTGTTTTTGGCAATATGATAATACTGTGCATAGCCGTCAGTTTTGCCAGCTTTGATTTCCTTTTTTGCCTGTTTGAACCACTCATGCTGACGGGAAGTATGGTTAATCACAAAGTCAATGATCACATTGATATTCCGTTTATGTGATTCATCAACCAACTTCTGAAAATCCTCCAGTGTGCCGTAAGCCGGGTCAATATCCTTGTAATCTTTGACATTATATTTGTGATAGGACGGAGAAGGCATGATCGGCATGAGCCAGATTCCCTCAACGCCGAGGTCATCGGTCGTCGAAGTATCGCCGTCATTAAGATAATCAAGCTTTTCCGTTATTCCATTCAGGTCACCAATTCCGTCATCGTTTGAATCATAAAAAGAATAAGGGAAAATTTCATAATATGTTCTGTACTTATCTGTGGACAGCTCATAGCTTACGGTCGTAAATCCGCCATCCTCCGGAAGTCGCGAAATGTCTGTTGTATCTGATACAGCGGAATCACCTGTCGTGGTTGAAGATGTTCCATCTGTTGTACTGTTGCCGCTGCAGCCGCAAAGCAAAGCACTTGAAAGCAGGCTTGCGGTCAGAATAAGGGAAGCAATTTTTTTAATTGTTATATTTGTAACTCCTTTATCATACAGTAAAAGCAGGGAGCATACGCGCCCTGCTTTTGTTGATTTGATGAATCAGCCCTTTACAGCACCGCCGGTTACACCTGCAACATAGAATCTC
>CACYDD010000015.1 GCA_902773065.1 uncultured Ruminococcus sp.
AAAATATAATATATATTCAAACGGCATTATTGAGTTGAAAATTCAGTCAAAGGGCAAAGCCCTTACAAAGACGTATTTCCGTCTATTTTATATTGTATAACGTCAGTTATGTTTTTGTCAAGAATTTTATTCAAATTCCTAAAAATAAACCGCCAGATAATGATAAATGACATTTATATCAGGTGGTGAACTGTGGTAAAAATAAAACAGCAACCGAGTGGTAAAGCCCGACTGCTGTTTTTTTAATTATTCTGTTATCTGTTCCATTTCATAGATTTCAAAAATGTCGCCCTCTTTGATATCACTGTATTTTTCGAGCGTGATACCACATTCAAAGCCCTGTGCAACTTCTTTTACGCTGTCCTTGAATCTCTGGAGAGAGGCAATCGTATCATCAGCAATAATGATACCGTCACGGACAACACGGCACTGTGCGCCTCTGACAACCTTACCGGTAAGTACATAAGAACCCGATACCAGTCCGACATTGGTGATCTTATATGTCAGTCTTACTTCGACCTTGCCAAGAATATTTTCCCTGAACTTCGGTGCAAGCATACCCTTCATAGCGGATTCGATCTCTTCAATACAATCATAGATGATCCTGTAAAGACGCAGATCCACACCGTCACGTTTTGCATTTTCTTCCGCAACAGGGTCGGGACGTACGTTAAAGCCAACGATAATTGCATTGGAAGCGGAGGCAAGCATGACATCCGATTCTCTGATCGCACCAACAGCACTATGGATAACATTGACTCTTACTTCTTCGTTTGTCAGCTTTTCAAGCGACTGTCTTACAGCTTCTACAGAACCCTGTACATCCGCCTTGACAATGATTTTCAGTTCCTTCATTTCTCCGAGCTTCATCTGGTCAAACAAGTTGTCAAGCGTTACCTTTGTTCTGGCATTGAAGCGTTCTTCCTTTTCTGCATCACGACGCTGCTGAACAAGCTCTCTGGCGAGTCTTTCGTCAGATACGGCATTGAAAATATCGCCGCCTGTCGGAACATCATCAAGACCTGTGATTTCAACAGGAACGGAAGGACCTGCTTCCTTGACCTTGCGGCCTTTATCATCCGTCATGGCTCTTACTCTGCCGACAGTAGTACCTGCGACCAGAATATCGCCGACTTTCAGCGTACCGTTCTGTACAAGCATGGTAGCGATAGGACCTCTGCCCTTGTCAAGTCTTGCTTCCACAACAGTACCCTTTGCCGCTCTGTCAGGGTTAGCTTTCAGCTCTTTCATATCCGCAACGAGCAGTACCATTTCGAGAAGATCGTCAATACCTTCCTTGGTGTGAGCGGAGACAGGGATCACAGGAACATCGCCGCCCCATTCTTCGGGAACGAGTTCATGTTCTGTCAACTGTGTTTTCACGTTTTCGATATTAGCACCGGGCTTATCGATCTTGTTCACAGCAACGATGATCGATACATTGGCTGCTTTTGCATGATGGATTGCTTCAATCGTCTGCGGCATGATACCGTCGTCTGCTGCTACAACAAGGATCGCAATATCTGTCACCTGTGCACCTCTTGCACGCATGGTGGTAAACGCTTCATGACCTGGTGTGTCAAGGAAGGTGATATCCCTGTCGTTGATATTGACTCTGTAAGCACCGATATGCTGTGTGATACCGCCTGCTTCTGTAGAGGTAACATGAGCGTGACGGATCGAATCGAGAAGGGAAGTCTTACCATGGTCGACATGACCCATGACAACGACAACAGGTGCACGTTCCACCAGGTTATCATCATCATCCTCACTGTCATCAATGATTTTCTCTTCGATGGTTTCGATAATTTCCTTTTCTACCTTTGCATGGAATTCCATTGCTGCAAGAGAAGCAGTGTCAAAGTCGATCGTATCATTCACACTTGCCATCACGCCGAGCATCATCAGCTTTTTGATCACTTCAGCCGCAGTAGCTTTCAGTCGGAGCGCAAGTTCACCGACTGTGATCTCATCAGGGATCTGAACGGTGATCGGCTTATTCTTACGGTCGTTGGCGATTCTTTTCAGACGTTCAGCTTCGGTTTCCTTTCTGGAATTACGTGGCTTGCCCCTCTGCTGGGAACGCTGGTTGATCTTCTGTTTCTGGACAGTAGGTTCTTTGTGCATTTTTTCGCTGGCAAGGCGGTCATATTTTTCGTTGTACTTATCAATGTTGACATGAGATGCACGTGTATTGATGACGCGTCCTCTGTTTTCGCTTACCTTGCTGTTATCTTCTGTCACAGCTTCACTCTTATCCAGCTTTTTGCCGCTGAGAATATGGGTTTCCTGCTTCGGTCTGGGAGCGGCAGGCTGTTTTGCCTTTTTCTGTGTTTTTTTATCGTTTCTCGGCTGCTCCTGCTTTTTCTGATTCTGTGCAGGTTTATCGTTATTGTTTGCTTTTTTCTGATCTTTGTTATCAGCCTTCTGTGTTTTTTGCTGCTCTTGTTTTTTCTGCTGCGGTTTATCATTTTTACGGTTGTTTGTTTTCGGCTGTTCCTTTTTAGCCGGCTTTTGCTCACCCGGTTTTGGGTCAGCCGGTTCGGCAGCACTGGCATAATATTCATTCAGGTTCGGGAGCATGGTTTTGTGTGTGAAATACTCAAAAATAAGGTTCAGTTCCTCTTCTGTCAGTACCGCAGCGGACTTTTTATTGACATTGAGGTAGTTCTTCAGTACCTCAGAAATTTCCTTGCTCGGGATATTAAGATTTTTAGCTATCTCACTCAGCTTATATTTTATCATATATCTTCCTCCTGTCATTTCATTCATTGCAGAGCGTTTTCATTTTTTCGGCAAATCCCTTGTCGTTTACGGAAATGATACCGACGTGTTTGCCGACAGCGGCTCCGAGCCGCTCCATGGGTATATCTGAAACGATTGTCCGGGTATCGGTCTGCCGGGCTGTCTGTGTAA
>CACYDD010000016.1 GCA_902773065.1 uncultured Ruminococcus sp.
AAAAGAGCTGACACAGATCATCCTCCTGACGATAAAAGACCTGTTCAATGTCTACGCCGCAAAGGCAAGAGAATAACCAACGAAAAAGCACCACCGCATGACCGTATTGGTTGGCAGTGGTGCTTTTGATTATCTGCTGTAAAACAAATGATTTATTCTGTTGTATCCTGTTCTTCAACGGGTATTATTTCAAGGGAATCCAGCAGGTCTGTGATAAACTTCTCATTTTCTTCCTCGTTTTCTGACTTGAACTTGCACACTGTTGAAAAATAAACTCCCTTTTGAGTGGCTATCAGGTAATTGTATGCCGGAGTTCCTAAGTATCCCGATGTGAAGAAACCTGCTTTTAGGAGCGCATCATCTTTGACGATAACATACTTGCCATCATAGGGCTCCGAGTCTGTGTCTAATCCCAAAAGCATTGATATTGTGATATTTGGAATTTTATCCATTAGTCCTTTGATCATTTCTTCAAAGTCGACATCCAACTCATCGCTGTCCTCTTTTGTGCTTAATTCGTCTTCTGTTGCAAGTGAGAATTTTAACAGCGGATCATAATTATCCTTGTCGGAAGGTGCTTCAAATTCTTCTGTCTTGTAGTTTTCAAATTTTTCTGAAGGCACACCGATCAGAAATGCGTCATCTCCCTTTTGGGGATTGTGATATCTTTTGTATATCATACCATCCTTGAGGAAAATTGCCAGATCGTCAAGGAGCTTTACTTTCTGCCCCCCAGCGGAAACACCGTGTACAATCAACGGTTCGTCGCTATCATCATCGTCGTCATCTTCCTCTTCTTCATCATCTGTATAGTATTCGGGTTCTTTCAAAATCTTTTCGTATTCATCTGCGCCATCACCCTTGATTTTTTCCTGTAATGAGGCGTTGAATTCTTCAAGGTCACTTAACAGTTTTATGGCCTTTTCATCGCCCTGTTCTGCCATATATTTTAGCCTGTCAACAATGATACTGTAGGAACGTTTTTTTGCCATTATGTCCTTTAATCTTGGCAGGTCAGGCATGATACCCTGTTCCGCTAATTCGTAATCATATTCCGCAATTTCTTTGAAGATACTTTCTTCTTCCTCTTCTTCCTCGTCCGGCTCTCCTTCATAATCTTCGCCCCAATTCGGTTGGATGTCGGCTAAACTCTGGAAAGCCATCACACGCATTATAAGCTCCTGGTCGTCAAGCAATTCGGAAGCCTTTGTATACCATTCAAGGGCTGTCTTCATATTTCCCATACAGCCCAATCCGAACTGATAGCATCTGCCAAGATCCTTCATTCCAAGAGCGTAGCCCTGTTCAGCAGCCTTTTTGATAAGCTCAAATGCTTTTTTGTTATTCTTACGCAGAAAATCGCCCTTTAAATAATAGCACCCGAGACCGTGTTGACAGGCGGCGTCACCAAGTTTTGCTCCTTTTTCATAGTAGTTAACTGCCTTGTCCAGATCCGTGTCAACGCCTCGCCCCTTAGAATAGGCGAGTGCAAGTACCCAAAAGGCATGGGGAATGTTTTCTTTTGCGGCTTTTTCTGCATATTCTATGCTCTCTTTATATACACCTTCACTGCTTTCATCATTGCCCAGCAGCATGCCGACACCCATTAACTCTTCGGCCAATTCAGCGCAAGCTTTCATATCTCCTTCGTCAGTCTTCTTCTGGAGTTCCACTATTTTTTTATACTTTACAATATGTCCTTCAGCATCAGAGTCTCCGTTTTCATCTGCTTTCTCCATCCAGTAAAGGGCTTTCTCAAAATCTCTTTCTGTACCTTCGCCCTTTACATACATAATAGCAAGGTTATACTGCCCGGTCGGATCGTCCTCTTCGGCCAGTTTGCCATACCAGTAGAAAGCTTTTTCCATATCCTGCTCAATATCGTTATCGTCGTCTCCGTTGTAGTAAGCGTTCGCAAGCCTTGTCATGGCATCAGTGTCGCCGTCTTCGGCTTCTTCCGTCAGATCGTCAACATCCATTGCATCATAGAGAAACGAATCCATCATCTCATCTATATAGGGACGGCACGTTTCAGTTCCGAATAATCCGGACCCCAGCAGACTTGGACGCTGTTTTCCTTTTACTCTGCACATTCCGATGTTTCCGTTATCGTCTCGTGCCATCAATATGCCTTCATTTTCATTATCAAAATCAGAATAAGAATCTAATTCCCCTTGTTCTTCCAAGTATTTCAGTAAGGTCTCAATAAAATAAATGTAACTTCTTCCTATTTTTGCAAAAACGCCTTCGTTGTCGTCAGGATCATCGTTCTGGATCTGGAACCTGAACATATTATAGTCCCCGTCTTCGTCACAAAGTACATCCTTACCGTCAAGTGAAAAAAGAACCTTATGATCGTAGGAATCCTCCATTGTACCGAGTGTGCTCCTGTGGCTGAATCTTACAAGGACTCCATTTTCGTCAGTATCGATCCGTATCTGCATAGGTTGGTCTATAATATCGATGATATACTTTGCACCTGTACCAATCGAGATTTTTTTGCCTTCAACCTTTGAAAACTGAATGGTGGACTGTTCGGTAAAAATTCGAAGATTAGCAATTTTAGCTTCGCTCATAGTTTCTGGTCCTCCTTCTGATTATGGTTTTTGTTTTCTTACGAGTAAACTGAATACTTTAACAAAAAGCACAGCCCACCCACTAACAGGCGCACTGTGCCGCAATGACAGAATAAGCTTGACAATTCAGACAGAAAGGCTTAGCGTTGATTGATTGATTGATGCCCTTGCTGTCATTTCTGCCGCCTCCTCTGTGAACTTTGTCGAGTTTGTTTACACATCAATTATAAAACAGCTGTTATAAAAAGTCAATACAAAATCGTCAAAAAGTTTGACAGTATTGTATATTTTGTTTATAATAATGCTGTGATAAGAAACAACAAACCGCAAAAGGAGGCGCA
>CACYDD010000017.1 GCA_902773065.1 uncultured Ruminococcus sp.
CCCTTCGTCAGACTCAGGGAGCAAAAAAGTCTTTCGCCCCCTTGTATAAAACTCGGGGAAGCTGCCGCAAATCCGTCGGGCAAGTCACCTTGCAACTCTATTCTACAATATTTTACATAAATTGTCAATCAAAAATAAAAGGTAATGACACAATTTCCATTTGAATATGTACAAACTCCCTCACACAAAATCATTGCACATTGTACATTGAAAAAAGTTTTTCGGGAACACAGGTGAGCTGTGTTCCCGAAATAAGGAGAAATTATGAAAAAGAAAGTTGTAAGCTAAATAATGGTGATCAGCCGTTACCGAAGATATCGTTGCCGCCAAAGATATCATCATCGTCAAAGTAGTTGTTTCTGTTTGACCCTGAACCGTTATTGGCTGATGAGCTATTGGAATCAGAATCGGCAGCCTTTTCATCAAGGGTTACTTCAATTACCTGCTCCTTGCCGTCACGGTAAATCGTAAGTTTTACCTTCTCGCCTGCTTTATGCTTGGAAAGCTGTGAAGTAAGGTCAGTAGCTTCGGTAATTTCTTTGTCCTCGAATTTTGTAATGCAGTCACCGACTTTGATGCCTGCTTTTTCGGCAGCTGAACCGCTTGTTACTGCGGAAACATAAACACCTTCTTTATCAACACGATACATGAACATTGCGTTTTCTGTATTGATCGAAACGATATTCACGCCAAGGCTTCCTCTGCCTGATACATAACCCTTTGTTTTCAAATCTTCCAGAATATCAACTACATCGTTGGCAGGAATCGCAAATCCGAGACCCTCAACGGATGTTCCGCTTGTGGTAGAGCTTGATTTTGCTACAACAATACCGATCAGGTTGCCGTTGGAATCAAACAGACCGCCGCCTGAATTACCGGGGTTGATCGCTGCATTTGTCTGGAGAAGGTTCATGGTTTTGCCTTCAAGCTGGATCTCTCTGTCAAGTGCGCTGATGATACCATCAGTTACCGTACCGCCGAGCTGACCGAGGGGATTACCGATCGCGATCGCTGTCTGACCTACGCTGAGCTTGGAAGAATCTCCGAATGTTGCTGCTGTCAGACCTGTTTCCTCTATTTTCAGAAGTGCCACATCAAGAGTAGCGTCCTTACCTACCAGCTTTGCGGTATAGGTTTTGGAATTGGTAAGACGAACGGTAATGGTATTGGCATCTTCAATAACATGATTGTTGGTAATGATATAGCCGTCCTCGGAAATAATCACACCGCTGCCTGCTGCCTGTGAAACATACTGTCCGTAATAGCTGTCATAGGATGTGATCTCGGTTGTGATCTCAACGACAGAATCCCTGACTTTTGCGGCAACCTCCTGTGTTGTTGTCGGAGCTGTTTCGCTGTCGCTTGCCTGTGTGATGTTCAGTGCAGATTCGCTACTTTCCTTTTTGCTGCTTTCGCTGCTTTCAGAAGAAGTGGAAGTTGATAAAACCTCTGCTGCATTTGAACCTGCCAGTGATGCACCAAGCAATCCTCCGCCCACACCTACACAAAGCGTCAGTGCCAGTGCGCCTGCGATCAGGGCAACTTTTTTAGCCGGTGATTTTTTCTTCGGCTTCGGCTGTGTGCCTGCTGTATAATGTACGTTAGCGTTCTGTGGCGCATTTGCTGCCGAATAAGTTTGTCCGTAAGTATTCGTATACGGTTGCTGATAATTCGGCATCTGCTGCTGAGTCTGAGCCGCATGATACGGCTGGATCGGTGCTGTGCTGCCGTAGGACGGAGTCTGATAGACATGTTGTGTATAGTCATTCTGCTTTACTTCCGGTTCGGAAACTACAGGCTGTACAGTTTCCTGCTGTGCCTGTTTCGGCTGAGAATCAGAAAAGATATCTTCCAGACCTGTTGCATTTCTGTTAATATTTTCGCTTGTGCCGTTAAATTCGTTCATATTTTTAAATTCATTGTTTTCCATAATTAATGACCTCCGCTTGTCTGATTTGTTTTTTGTTGATGATGTTATTATACATCAGTTTATGAACCGATGTGCTAATAAATTTCAGATGTTTTAGAAACAATCTATTAATTGAACCTTAAACTTTTTTAAGCCGGCGAGCCGGTGCGTGACCGCACTGGACAATTTCGCGTTCAACTTCTTATGATACTCAATTTTATCGCCGCGTTTCAAATGTAATCTTGCGATACAGCGTTCCAACACTCCTATATTATTTCAATCATCACATATGTTTTACATCAAAACCGGCTTTTTGTCAAGTAGGAAAATCAATTTTTTATAATGAATCATCTATTTCTCAAACTGTTGGTATAAAATTTTTCCGGAACTTTACGATGCGACGATAAATTTATGTTTTTTATAAACCAGAGCGCGAATTGACAGCGGAGGGTGCGTGACCGCACTGGACAATTTCGCGTTTAAGTTTTTAATAATATTCAAATCCATCGCCGCGCCTTCGGTTTGATACTTAGGGCGCGGCGATAAATTTATGTTTTTTTATAAACCAGAGTGCGAAATTGACAGCGGAGGCACTCCGCCGCCGGGTTGTATTTTACGGATGAATATGGTAGAATAATATCATCAAACAGTCAGGAGAAATGATTATGATAACAAATTTTCATACGCATACACAAAGATGCCTTCATGCTTTCGGCAGTGAAAGAGATTATGTCGAAACTGCCGTAAAACAGGGCGTTGCGATTCTCGGTTTTTCAGATCATGGTCCTTTTCCCGATAAGGATTACGGTCTGAGAATGAAATATGAAGAGCTGCCCGAATATATCAGCAAAATTGACAAGCTGAAAGAGGAATTCAAAAATACCATTAAACTGCATAAAGGGCTTGAAATCGAGTATCATCCGCAGTATGCCGACTATTACAAAATGCTGCTGAACGAAACAGGGCTGGATTACCTGATTCTCGGTGAACATATGTATACCCTTCCGGACGGACAAATGAAAAATATTTTCTTTGCGGAAAAAACAACCGATTTTATTGACTATGCCCGTGCCATCGAAGAAGCCCTTGTGACAGGCTCGTTTGCCACACTCGCCCACCCCGATATCATGTTCATCAACGAACTTGCGTGGGACACAAACTGCACCAAAGCCTGTGATATCATTCTTTCGGCGGCGGAAAAATATGATATACCACTGGAATTCAATGCCAACGGTATCAGACGCGGAAAAAGCGATTTCCCCGACGGAAAACGATATCCCTATCCGCATGAGAGATTCTGGAGCGAACTCAAAGGCAGCAAACAAAAAGTCATCATCGGTTCGGACAGTCATGTTCCCGAACAGATTTATGACGAAAGTTTCCGGACTTCGGAACAAATATGCAGTGAGCTGAATCTCAATGTGATCAAAACCTTATTTCAGGAGGAGCAGTAACCATCATGAATGTCAAAAAAATCATTGCAGGAGTACTCGCCGTTACCATGGCTGTGCTGATGTGTTCCTGCAATATGGAACGTAAAAAAAGCGCGAAGGATAACGAACAGCCCTCATCAAAAACAGAATCATCAGCAGAGGGATCTTTACAAGCCTCTTTAAAAACACTAACTTCTGTTGAGGAAGAGGAAAATGAAAGCAAAGTCCCCGAAGAATGGCGGGACGGAGGTATTTTCTCCGACTATTACGAAAAAGCCTATGAGCTGATGGAGAAAATGACGACCGAAGAGAAAGTAGGTCAGATGATCCTTGCAAGGTGTCCCGAAGGCGAGGCATACGAAACGGCAAAGGAATATCATCTTGGCGGATATGTTCTGTTTGACAGGGATTTCCTGAATAAAACCAAGGATGATGTTGCACGGCAGAACAATACCTATCTGAAAGCCCATTCCATTCCCATGATCATTGCAGTCGATGAGGAAGGCGGCACTGTCAGCCGTCTGAGCGGCTACAGCGAGCTGACAAAGGAGGATTTCAAGTCTCCGAGAGATCTGTTCAACGAGGGTGGTCTTGATGCCATCAAAGAAGATACACAAAGAAAATCCCTTCTACTTTCAAAGCTCAGGATCAATACCAACCTTGCCCCGGTCTGCGATATCAGCACCGGCGAGGAAAATTTCATGTATGAACGCTCCCTCGGTCAGAATGCGTCAGTGACCTCGATGTTTGTTACCGAATTCACAAAAATCAGTCAGGAAAACGGCGTTTCCGCAACCCTGAAGCATTTCCCCGGCTACGGCAACAATACCGATACACATGAGGGACTCGCGATTGACAAACGCACTTATGAAACCTTCAAAAGCACCGATTTCAAGCCTTTCAAGGCAGGCATCGACGCAGGCGCACATATGGTACTTGTCAGCCATAACATCGTAGAATGTATGGACAGCGAATATCCTGCTTCCCTATCCCCTAAAATACATGAGATCCTCAGGAACAACCTCGGTTTTACAGGAATCATCGTCACCGATGATCTGGAAATGGGTGCAATAAAGGAATATTCCCCCGATTACTCCCCTGTCGTTACCGCTGTTCTAGCAGGAAACGATATGCTTTGTGTAACGGATATCGAAAACTCCTATGAGCTTGTTCTCGAAGCAGTTCACAAAGGAGATATCGAAACAAAAACCATTGATCACGCTGTTATGAGAATTCTTGCATGGAAATATGCAAAAGGACTTTTGAAGTAGGATGAAGGGTTTGTGTTCTTCTTCATATTCATAGTTTTTCCGGTTTGTTGTTTCTATTGTCACAGTACCAATCAATTCTTCTTTACTTCTGCCATATTCATAAATGCTGATTGCTAATTGAAAAAAACGTGTTGGTTATTTGTGCGAAGTCTTCCATAGTCATTTCTTCTGCACGTGCTGTTGACTTGATTCCTGCCCGATCAAGCAGAAGAGATATTTCCTGCTTGGGCATGGAAAGTCCCGAACTAAGTGAATTGGAAAGGGTTTTTCTGCGCTGTGAAAAAGCCGCTTTAACAACCCTGAAAAACAGTTTTTCATCCTGCACCGCAACAGGCGGCTCTTTTAAGATATTCAGTCTGATTACAGCCGAATCCACCTTTGGAGCAGGAAGAAAACTTCCCTTTGATACTTTAAACAGCATTTCGGGGCGGCTGTAATAATTCACTGCTGCACTGATTGCCCCCGACTCTCTTGTACCTGGCTGTGCGCAAATCCTGTCTGCGGCTTCTTTCTGCACCATTACAGTAAGAGAGTTAATCGGCAGCCTTTCTTCCAGCAGGCGCATAATAACGGGCGATGTGATATAATACGGCAGATTGGCGCATATCACAACTTCGCCGCCGTGAAATTCTTCTTGAATCAGCCTGACAAAATCAAGCTTCATCGCATCCCCGTTGATGATTTTGATATTATCATGCTCACTCAATGTTTCTTTTAGTACAGGTAAAAGTCTTTTGTCAAGTTCTACTGCCACAACTTTACAGGCAACTTTTGCCAGTTCATTCGTCAGCACTCCTGCACCCGGTCCTATCTCGATCACACCTACATTGTCACTGCATCCACATTCCTCTGCCATTCTCGGACAAACACCCGGATTGATCAAAAAATTCTGTCCCAGTGCTTTTGAAAATCTAAAACCATGCTTTGCCAGCACAGATTTTACATAGGATATATCTGTCAGCTTACTCATACGCTCTCCTTATTCTGATGAATTGTTTCATTCTTTTTCTTTCCGCTCTTAATGCCTAAAATCACATAACGCAAACCGGGAATCCGTCTGATCAGTTCATACAACAGCACAGACATTACTACTGTAAATATCAGCACCACAGTATACATCACAATTCCGGGCAGTTCCGTATTGTTGTAAAGAAAATATGCCGAGGCAATCAGCGGGAGGTAATGAATGATATAGATTCCCCAACTGCATTTTGATAAATATGCTGTATATTGATTTGTTTTATCAAGGAACTTTCTTCCGCACGCCAGCACCGCAAGAACAGCCGTCCATAGGTAGATGTTTGTCACAGGCGAGGTCAAAACAGAATTATCAGCATAGTTTTTGCCGAAATATAGTATGGTAAAACCGATTCCCATGCACACAGCCACAGCCGCAAGCGGAACGGCAAATTTCTGAAGCCTTTCCTGCACCTTCTCATGTGAAAAAACAAAATAGCCAAGTAAAAACGCTGTCAGATAGATTCCTACTCTGTAAACGGCAATGACCGACGCGTTCAGTACAAAGGACGAACCCCATATGAGCAAAGCAAACAAAATCATGACCGGGAAATTCACCTTTCCGCAAAGGTGATAGAATTTTTCCGATTTGTCGATTTTCCGCAAAAGAACGATAATCAGTGAAAACAGCCACAGGAGCTGGATAAACCATAACGGTCCTATACCGAATACGACCGAAAGGATATACTGCGTGACCGCTTTTGCTGCTACAGGGATATCATCGGGGATATTGTCAAAGCCGCCGGCGGCAGCAACATTGAACCAACCCCCGATCCACTGAAACACCAGTACTCCCAAGGTTGATGGCACAAGCAGTTTTGCAGTTCTTGCTTTGATAAATTCTTTGCCGCTATATTTTTCAAGTGCATATTTTGTGCTGATACCGGAAACCACATAAAGCAGTACCATAAACCAGGGATACACAAAATACAGTATGCTGTCCTGATACTGGACACGCTCAAATTTTCCGATACTGCCGAATACATTGGACGCATTGAAAATATAAAATACATGATAAATCACCACAAGCATGACTGTTCCCCATCGGATATTATCAAGCCAGTATTTTCTCATTCACATCTCTCCTCGTTATAATATTGATAACAAAATACACTTTACCTACAATTATATATTCCAGTATTATATTTGTCAATTTCGCGGCGGAGTGCCTCCGCTGTCAATTTCGCGCTTAAATTCATGAAAGGCATTAATTCACTGCCGCAAAAGCAGAAACTAACGCCTTTAACAAACTGAAAAAACACAAGCACGGGTGCAGCGTCACGCTGCCCGCAATCAGCAGGTCAATCACCTTGCAATATTATTTTATATAAATTTTTTCCATTTGTCAATCTTTTATTTTACACTCAGAGAACAACAGAACACAGTATAATGCCAATACAGCAGATTGCCGTGAAATTGATATTATTTGTATTTAACAGGAGACAGGTAATAAAGGGTAAAAGAATGTTCAGTGCAAGTATCAGAAAAATTACTGCAATGTAAAGATTTTTTTCTGTGTTTCCTGACCAATGAATAATTCCTTCTCTTCACTGTTTATCATCCGTTTTTGCGGATTTTCGGGGCTACAACTGTTCGTTTCAGTCGGAGAGTACCTCAGACCTTCTTCATATTCGTTGATGACAGGAGGCTGTATCGAGCCGTCAAAAATCCCGTCAATGATTCTGTCAAATTCTTCTCTCGAGTACCGTGCTTCGGGCTGTACCAAAGACTTGACGGAAATGCAGGTTGAACGGTACTTTGCTTCTTCACCGATCAGGTCAATGACATAAATCTTGTCGCCGATATCGCAGTCGGTGAAAACCTCCCGCACTGCTTTGATATTTGCGTTTTTGCCGCAAAGAGAAACCGTAACATCAAATGTATTCATCAGTTTCGGGTCGGTATTGACATGGCGTGATTTTTTGACCAGTGTTGCTTCGTGATACATGGCGTTGTTGGTGCTCAGCTTTTTTTCGATTTTTTTCCAGCGTAAATGTGAAACAGCGGCGGCAATGAAAAGTATGACCGCACCACAGAACGCCAGAACCAAAAAGCCGATGGCAATTTCTTTGATCTTTCCGACTTTGGAAAGAGAAACCAGTCCTGTGACAGCCAGCACAATGGCAAAAAAGATATGGACTGCCGCATAACTTCCCTCAATTTTACTTCTTAGTATCTCCGCTGTTTTTTTATCTGCTCTTTTCCACATTGTTTTCAGTGCTTTCTGCGTAATATTCAAATTCTTTCTTTGTTCCGTTAAATACATTCATATCGATGAATTTTTCGTCACCGCTGTAGCCGTCAAGCTGTCCTTTTTCACTGTACTGCCAGAATGTCCATTCGTCACGGTCGGAAAGTGACGGCTTTGTCAGAATATCCCTGATCCATATGTCACAGTCTTTATAACTGCCTGAAATATACATCTCATAGGCTTTTCTTGTAGAGTAGATCACAGGCTTTACGCCGTAGTGCTTTTCAAGCTCCGAAATCAGGATATCAAGCTGCTCGTCCACTTCCTCACGGCTTGGGGGATTTTTTTCTTTATCACCGTAAAATTCTACATCTATGGCAGGCGGCAGCATATCGGGAACAGCTTCTACATTTGAGATGAAATTTTCCGCCTGTGTTTTACCTCCGCTGTCAAAGCTGAAAAAATGATAAGCACCGATTCTGATATTATTATTTTGTGCGTTGCTCCAGTTATCTGCAAATTTCGGGTCAACCGAACCGCTGCCCTCGGTGGCTTTGATGTAGGCAAAATTAATATTCTTTGAAAGTATATTCCAGTCAATTTCACCCTGATAAGACGATACATCAACACCCCGGACTTCATATTCTGTCGGATTGTTCGGTGTAATAATTCCATTGTTGTAAAGCAATAACGCTGTGGTGGCAAGAACAACGATGATACCAAGCACGGCAGCAGAGACTGTTAAAATTTTAAAATGTTTTTTCTTTTTGACTTCTTCCATAATATCACCAATTATTATTGTAACATGAAATGATTAACAAACTAATAACAAAATTGTTTCAAAAAAAGAAAATCGGAGTTAGTGTAAAAATAATTCTGGGACTTTATGGCGCGGCAATAAATGATGGTTTGCAATAAACCTGAGCAAGAAATTGGGACTGGCGGATCTAAGTGTAAAATTATAGTTGGCAATGAAATCAAAGTGCGGCGAAGAATTTGAATTTATAAAAAAGTAGCGACCGTAGGGAGCAAATTGACACCAGCGGCGCGCTGGTGCGAATTCCCTGCACACGTGGTGCACAGGATGGATTCAAGCTTGTAAAAAAACGGAAAGC
The DNA here is from genome assembly GCA_902773065.1 of uncultured Ruminococcus sp. Classification (GTDB taxonomy): domain Bacteria; phylum Bacillota; class Clostridia; order Oscillospirales; family Acutalibacteraceae; genus UBA1213. The sequence goes on from CACYDD010000017.1 coordinate 8,937, forward strand.
ATAGTATAATAGGTTTATTCTATAATTATGGAAAAGAGCTTTGATATGAATAAAGGTAAATTGATTGTTTTTGAGGGTCTGGACGGCTCCGGAAAGGGTACGCAGATAAAGCTGCTTGCCGATGAGATGAAAAAAGAAGGCAGAACAGTGTATCTGACAGCAGAGCCAACTTCCTCGTCAACGGGAGGAATGATCCGTGATGTACTGGGCGGTTTTGTTAAAAGAGATGCCTATGAGCTCTCGGCATTGTTTCTGGCAGACAGGATATTTCACAATGTTAATCCGAAAAACGGGATAAAACAATTTCTTGAACAGGGAATTGATGTTCTGTGCGACAGGTACTATTATTCTTCGCTTGCTTATCAGGGAATCGATGCCGATCTTGACTGGGTGATGGAACTGAATCTCGGGTGCAGAAAGATCATACGACCCGATTTGTGTATTTTTCTGGACGTCGATATTGACTCCTGCGACGAAAGAATAGAGAAGAACCGTCTTGAAAGAGAAATATACGAGAACAAAAGCACACAGGAAAAAATCAGGAAACGATTTTTTGAGGTGTTTGAAAAACTCGGGAAAGAAGAGAATATTAAAATTATTGATGCCGCAAGGGATATTTGTGAGGTATCGGCTGATATAATAAAAATTTATCATGATTTAAAGGAGCAGTAAAGTTACTGCCTGAAAGGAAGTTTATCAGCTAATATTGTTAATAACTATAGATGTTGCAAAATATATAGTTGTACTCTATAGAAAATAGTAGATATAATATATAAGTTTCAGTATTGACACGGGCGAAAAAAAGTAGTAAAGTAGTAGTATAAAACATAGTAATTAAGTAGGAATTGTATATATTTACTTTTGAGAGGGTTATTTCATGGGCTTGGATTTTAATAACAGTCAGATCAAAAAACATATCGCGAAAGCTGAATTCGGCTTGGAAAAAGAAAGTCTGAGGGTAAAGCCTGACGGCAGTCTTGCACATACTCAGCATCCGTTTCTGAATGATGTCAATATTGACAGGGATTTCTGCGAAAATCAGATCGAAATTATCAGCGATGTTTTCAATTCTGCCGATGAGCTGTTGGAACAGATGAGCGGCATACATGACCGTATTTTCAGTACGCTTGCGGAGAGAAACGAGATATTGTGGCCGTTTTCCAATCCGCCGGTCGTGCATGGGGAGGACGATGTTCCCGTTGCAGAGTTTACAGGTGAATTGCAGTCAAAATCGGTTTACCGTCGTTATCTTGCTGAAAAATACGGTAAAATGAAAATGCTGTTTTCAGGAATTCATTTCAATTTTTCCTTTTCCGGCGATTTAATTGCAGCGGTCTGTTCGGAAAGCGGAGAAACAGAGCAGGAATGTAAAAATTCCTTGTATATGGAACTTGCTGCCAAACTGGTAAAATATGACTGGCTGATCGTCTACCTGACTTCGGCAAGTCCTGTAATGGATTCGTCCTTCATCAGATACAGCGGCTTCGGAGAAAATGCTGACAAGATCTATTCGTCTGTGCGATGTAGTAAGGTGGGCTATTGGAATGATTTTATTCCTGTACTGGATTATTCTTCTGTAGAGAATTATGTCAAAAGTGTACAGAAATATATCGACAGCGGCAATCTGAAATCGGTTTCCGAACTTTACTATCCGGTCAGGATCAAGCCGAGAGGAAAAAATACGCTTGAAGCTTTGACGGAAAAGGGGATCAATCATGTCGAACTGAGAACGCTTGATCTGAATCCGCTGACAAGAAACGGTATATTTAAAGAAGATATTGAATTTATTCATCTGTTTATGCTGTATCTGATGAGCCTTGATGAAGCACTGCCTGATGAAAACGTTCAGATCGCTTCGGTGCTGAATATCAAAAAAGCAGCGATGTATGATGATATTAATAATTGTATTGAGCTTTTCAGAGGCTCACCCGTACCGCTGAAAACCGCAGCAGGGGAAGAACTGGAAAGGATAGAAGCATTTGCGGAAAAGTATCTTTCGGAATTTCTGGATGTTGTTGCGTATCAGAAGGCAAAGATCAAAGATGAAAAGAACAGATATTCCTTTAAAGTGCGGAAACTGTTTGAAGAAAATTATGTAGAAAAAGGAATAAAACTTGCGACAGAATATGAAAAGGGAGTGAGGTTGAATGTGTGAAATATTCGGTGTGATAGGGCGTGAAGATTTTTGTGCGAATGAGTATCTGAAAACATTTTACTCGCACAGCGGCAAGCATCCTCACGGCTGGGGACTTGCCTGCATCAACAAAGATGAGGTAATGCTGGAAAAAGAATCAAAGCAGGCAGAAAAAAGCAATTATCTCAAAGAACGTCTTTCTCAGCCTGTCAAGGCGAAAACAGTTCTCGGTCATATCCGGTATGCTACGATCGGTAATATCGATTACCGAAACTGTCATCCCTACAGCGGAAAGGATAATTATTCACGCCGCTGGACGTTTATCCATAATGGTACGATATTTGATTATCCTGCTTTGAATTCCTATATCAACAAACAGGTAGGCGATACAGACAGCGAAAGAATTTTATTATATATACTTGACCGGATCAATGAAGCACAGCAGGAAAAGGAAAACAAACTGAGTTTTGATGAGCGTTTTGATATTATCGATTCTATCGTTTGTGAAATGGCAAAGGGGAATAAGCTGAATTTTCTCCTGAGTGACGGCAGATATCTTTATGTGCATACCAACTGCAAAGAAACGCTTCATTATCTTGAAAAAGAGGATGCAGCTGTTTTTTCGACACAGCCGCTTTCTGATGAAAACTGGCAAAGTGTCAAATTTGCAACGCTTCTGGCATATAAAAACGGAAAGCTTGTTAAAACGGGAACAACACATAACAATGAGTATATCGAGAACAAGGAAGCAATCAAATTCCTTTATCAGATATTCTCAGATCTCTAAGGAGCATAAGGAAATGGACAAAAAATATATACTGGAGCAGCTTCAGAAAAGATATATTGAACCGACAAAACGCAAAAGCGGAAATTATATCGGCGTGGAAATTGAAATGCCGATCGTTAATCTGAATAAGCAGGCCGTGGACTTTGATATAGTCCATCAGTCTGCGGATGAATTTATCAGGCATTTTGATTTTGAGCCGATTGGTATTGATGACAGCGGCTATGTTTACGCTGCACAAAGCAAAACCAACGGTGATATCATGTCGTTTGACTGTTCCTACAACAATCTGGAGCTGTCATTCGGCAGGGAAAAGGATCTGCATGAGATTGACAGGCGTTTTCGCTTGTATCACGGTTTTTTTGCGGAATTTTTCAAAGAATACAATTATATCCTGACAGGAATGGGAGTGAATCCTTATCACGAGTATAATCATAATGTGCCGATAGAAAACGGCAGATACAGGATGCTGTTTCATCATCTTCATTCCTACAAGAATTATCATTTGCCGATGTATTTCCATCACCACCCCGACTACGGTACTTTTTCAAGTGCCTCTCAGGTGCAGTTGGATGTGGAATACGAAAAGCTTCCCGAAACGATCAATGCATTTACAAAGCTGGAACCGATCAAGGCACTGCTTTTTAACAATTCAGTGCTTTTGGGGGAAAATGATCATCTTCATTGCTGCCGTGATATGTTCTGGGAAAACAGTACACACGGGATCAATCCGCATAATATCGGTATGTTTGAATACGAGATCGGTTCTAATGATGAACTGCTGAAATATATTGCAACGACCAGTATCTATTGTACAGAAAGAGAAGGAAAGTATATTAATTTTGTTCCTGTCAATATTGTGGAATACCTGAACAGAGATTCTGTTGAGGGTGAATATTTTGACGGAAAAAGCTATCAGAAAATCATATTCAAACCTGAAATTGATGATCTGAAATATCTCAGAACCTTTAAATTTGAGGATTTGACATTCAGAGGAACAATCGAATTCCGCAGCGTCTGTTGTCAGCCGCTGGGGGATGCCATGTGCGTGGCGGCATTTCATATCGGTCTGATTGTAAACACCGAAAAGTTGAGCGAGATCCTCAGCAAGGACAGAGTACTCTATCATCAGGGTTATAATGCAGGCGAACTGAGAAAAATGTTCGTTAAAGACAGCCTGCCCGAATTTGTTGATGAAAACGGACTTTATTCCCTTGCAAAAGAACTTCTTGACCTTTCCAGAGACGGACTTCTGAAAAGAAATCTCGGAGAAGAAATTTATCTTGCTCCGCTTTATGATAGAATCAAAAAACATACCAATCCTGCCGTGAATCTCTATAAAGAGCTTGCTGACGGCAAAACCCTTGACGACATCATTATCGAATACGGAACCATATAATGCAATGTGCAATGTACAATGTACAATGTGCAAATATATACAGGGGGGCGGTCTGAAATGAATTTTCAGACTGCCCCCTGTATATGTGAGAAATTTTTCCGGGTGCGTGACCGCACTGGACAATTTCGCGTTAAAGTTCTTAATAATATTCAAATTTAATGCCGCGCCCTTGGTTTGATGCTCAGGGAGCGGCATTGAATTTATGATTTTTTGTAAACTTGAGCGCAAAATAGGGGCCGGCGGCTCAAACTTTATCTATTGAAAATACATCCAGTTTATGATAAAATAAAATAAATACATCAGGTGGTGATAGCTATGTCAAAATCCGAAACAATCAATATTTCCGTAAACGAAAATGTTCGGCTGAATGCCGAAAACACTCTGAAATCCTTTGGTCTGACACTTTCCGAAGCCATCAATATGTTTCTCCAGCAAATCGGCGACAACGGCAGTCTTTCCTGTGATCTGATTCCTCCTGCACCGGACTGTATTATCGTAAAAAACAAAAAAGATGTTGATAAAAAATTACTGAACGCAGAAGAAGATATCAAATCAGGAAGAATATATACACATAACATTTTCGATGATATGAGGAAAAAATATGGATTATAAAATTATATACACCGAAAACATTTAATCAGAATTTCGCAAAAACGCTCAATTATATTATTACGGTTCTTTGTAATCCTTATGCTGCAGCTAATTTAAATACCAAAATTGAAGATAGAGTTAACAATATCGCATCCTTTCCATTTATGTTTCCTGTATATCAAAATGCACGATCCGAATATAGATATACTGTAATTTCCAACTAAATTGTAACATATAAAGTTGATACAGAACAACATACTGTCTATATAATTAGATATATTTTATGGAAGCCAAAACACAATAAATAACGTATTCTAAAATCACTATCCCCGACAGACACATTCGTCTGCCGGGGATTTTTAAATCGGTAACATCATTATTTAACCTTTGTCCATACTGTTTTTTTGCCTCTTCCGTATATTGCCATTTTTCCTTGTTTACAATTCTGATAAAGCACAATGCCGTGAATAATCATACCAACACCGAACAAACAAAATATCAGTACAATATATTCCGGTTCACCGCTGCCTTTGAATATTTTAGCAGAGTTCGGATTTCTTGTGTCAACATAGACCGTAACTGTCCTGCCAACAGCAGCATCACTTGTAACCTCTAAATGCTTTGCGTTGCTGCTGGAAAGTGTTTCCTCAACGATATAATCTGCGCCCTGATACTGATATTGAAAAGTAACATCATATACCGTACTTTTATGTTTTCTGCCTGTTCTGCGGTAATGCGTACTCAGTATCGTTCCGCTGACAGTATCTGCATGAGCAAAAAAGTCTTTCTCTGCTTCTCCCTGAAAATAACTGACAATAAAAACAGCGATACCCAATATAATAAACAGTATTCCAAGAGATACCACCCCGAAAAGCTTGACCTTTCCGTCCTGAACAGTGGCAATTCTGATATCGGGATATTTTTTTCGCAGTCTTTCAAACTTATTAGAGCCATTGTCATATAAACCATAATAGCTGTCGCCCTGCGGTCTGCTCCATTGCTGATTAAAGCTGTTCGGATTTTGCACATATTGTTGTTGATAACCGTTTTGATTTGGCGTATCATAATTGATCTCGCTGTAGCTCTGTGAAAAATCACCATAGCGGTCGTCGGTATTATATCTGTAATCATCCTCAAAATCATTTCTGTTCACAGCTTTTGTTCCTCCTGTTTTATCTTCCTATATTTACAAAAACAGTCTTTCCTCTGCGTTTGTAGACAGCCACTTTTCCTTTTTTGCAATTCTGATATTCATGGATGCCCCATATAACAACAGCTACACCGATCACGGGAAATATCAGAATAAAATATAACGGTTCTCCGCTGCCATGATAGACTCTGGACGAAGAGGGA
>CACYDD010000018.1 GCA_902773065.1 uncultured Ruminococcus sp.
CTCCATCGTTTCGTCTCGAGAATTGTAATGAATAAAAATGGAGGAACGGCTATGAAAAAACGCATTATTTCCTTATTCATTGTAGTAGCATTGATTCTTGGCTATATACCCATTCAGATTGCGCAAGCTACGGGTACTACACAAGTGCTGCTTGCTACCAAGGCAGGAACTTTTTTGCAAGACAACTCCCTTTCAGAAACTTTCTGGGCAAAGACTGCATGTATTGAGTCCTCATCTGCTGGAATGCCGAGTGCAAGTGTAGCAGCTGCGTGGGATTCAACAAATCTATATCTTGGGTTAGCTACAGATAATACAACCAGCATAAGCGTAACGCTGGGCGAGGAAACGGTTGATGCTACCCCCTCCAGCTCCGGTGTTTGCGAACTTGCTATTTCTTGGCAAAATGCAGGGATTACGATTCAGGACTACAATCAGATTGTAACCGGACTGCTTATTACGCTTGAGGGCAATAACAGTTCTTATGAAAATGTCACTCTGGGTGTAAAGATAACATCTCTTTCAGCAAATTCGGTTGCACTGAATCAAATGACAAAATACCCAACCAATACCAGCGGTATTTCGTTTAGCGCCTCTCAGGCTATATGGAACACTAGCAGCGCCGGTGTCACGAAGCTATACAAAACTGGCTATTCCTTTGCGGATCATAACAAGAATATCCTCATTACGCAAACATTGACCATTGATGACCTTCCTGTGAGCGAAGGAAAATTCAATAACGACCAAAGCGCTGAAGACTGTTATCATTTTTGGCTGAGTGATGCACAGGCAACAAACAATACAACTAACGCAGACGGTTCCGCCATTTTTTGCAGCGTATACAGAGCAGATACAACAGGTAATCTTTATATGAGAATCTGCAATGACAGAACCATTGCGAACAACTCTGCCGGAGTGCCGCTTGGAAAAGCCCTGGGCGATACGTTTGATTTGTCGGTCTTATGGAATGCCGATAATTCTGCAGCAGTTTATGTAGATGGGCAGGCTGTATATACACTTCAGAATGCAACGACAGCCAAGACAAGATACATGGGCGCAAAATGCTTACAGCTTCTTTACAATGCAACTGCGGCAGGCAAGCACGCCGAATTCACAGTCGAAAATGTGGTCGTACATACCTCTGGTGCCACTACAGTTACTGAGTCGATTACCCAAAACGCGCTTTTGGGTAGTACCGACTTGAGTGCGGTTACTACAAGCCTTGAACTCCCTTCTGTATACTTTGATCAAACCTTGGGGTATATACCGTTGGTATGGAGCAGCTCTGACACGTCTGTAATCTCCAATTTCGGAGCCGTTACGCGTCCTGCTGACACAAACAGTCGCACAGCAACGCTAACCCTAAGTGTTTATGAAAATGACCTTTGGAGTGCTAATGTTACTGTTTTGCCATCAAGCGGGACAGACTCCATAGCCGTGAACTGCGCTGACGAAATAACACTTGATGGTGTTCTCAACGAAAAGTTTTATTTGCATTATCAGCAATTCACTCCTTCAAACAACAGCGCTCCTTCCGGAAAAGCGGTTTCTGCTTACAATAAAAATGGCCTTTATGTCGGAGTGCAGCATAGCAATGCGGAGAAAGTGATTATTCTGCTAAATGGGCATGAAACGGTTGTTGACTTAACAAGTGGGAATCTGAGTGGCATAGGATATGCAGCAGTTTCTAATGGCGTTGCAGAAGTTCTATTGCCATGGAGCAGCTTAAATGTTGCTTTCACCGATTATAATCAACTGGTTCAAGGATTCCAGGTTACGCTAACTGGCATGGGAGGTACAACTCACCTTCTTGCTTCCACTGAGGCACTCCTCTTCACCAGTGAGCAAATAAACGAAATAGATCTTAGCGAAATGAGCAAGCTAAATGGCGCAGGTGTTACGGCGGTGACGAATCAAGCCGTATGGAATACATCAGCCAGCGGTGTAACAGGCTTATATAAAACGGGTTACACTATTATTGATCACAATAAAGACATATTCGTAACACAAACTGTGAATATCTCAAACCTGCCCATAAGCGAAGGAAAGTTTACAGACGACCAAAGCGCTCAGAATTGCTATTATTTTTGGGTGACGGATGCTCAGTCGACGGACAACACAAGCAACATCAATGGTTCGGCTATCTTTTGCAGCATCTACAGAGCTGATGCTGCAGGCAACCTGTATATGAGAATATGCGACGAGAAAAGCAGCGCAAACAACCGATCTGGGATAGCCTTGGGAAAAACCTTGGGAGAAACATTCTTACTCTCCATTAATTGGTGCGCTGATGACACAGCATATGTATATGTAGATAATGTACTCGTGTGCCAAATGACAAATGCTACCTGTGCGAAAACGAGGTACATGGGAGCTAAATGCATCCAACTGCGCTACAATGCTTCCGCAACTGGAAATGAAGCTGTTTTCACTATCTCCAATTTTGCCATATCAGTTGCGACAACAAATTCAGTTGCTGAAGAAATCACAGCTGCCAGACTGTTGAATGGAATCAGCTTGACAGGTATTGAAACAGATGTTCCGCTTCCTGCTACGTTTAAATCTGATTATTTAGGTGATGTTCCTGTTTCATGGATAAGCTCGAACAATAGTATTTTGGATGCAGCAACCGGAGATGTCACAAGGCCTACGGGTGGTAATAGCGTTACCGTACAATTGAGTGCTGTTTTCGATGAAACCACTCTCTGGACTGTAAACGCTACAATCTTGCCAGCGATTGTAGAAGCAGCCGGCCCTTATCCCGCATCCCCCAATAAAATAACTGCTGCATATGTCTCATCTGGGATTACTATCGATGGAAAACTGCGCGAATACAGTTGGTTGCTCAACACGCGTGTTTTGACCAGCAATTATATGACAGCAGGCAAATTTGGTGTCCTGTGGGATTCGGAGAATATCTATCTTGCAGCGCAGGTCAAGAATAGCGCCACAATGACCTTAACAATCAACGGCTTAACTTCAAGTATTGACACTTCAACATTGGGGGTCACCGGAGATTTTTCTGTTGGTGAAATTGCGAAGAGAAATACTTATATCGAAGTGTCAATTCCGCTCTCTGAGCTGAATATTACCCTGAGTGATTATAATACTGCCGTGCCAATGTCAGTCTCGCTTGATGGCAACACATACTCCGGTACGGTAAAACTCACAAGCATAGAATGGTTTGCCGCAGGCAATGAGTACAGACCGCTTCCTGCATCATTGAAAAACACAGTTAAAACAGGCTCGGATAATCCTGTCAGCGGTTATCAGGGGTATGAGCAGACAAACGATGGCTGGCGTATGTACGATCTGTATAACGCAAATGGCGTAAATCCTTCTTTGGTCCGAACATATGTAATTCATATCGGCGATGACCTTTATGAGCCGTTAAAAGAAAGGGACAGAACAACCTATATCGAATTTGATTTCTTGGCACATTCTTTGCCGATTTATGAAATAACGCCGACCATTAGTCTATCAACTAATTTTGCCTCCTATGGTATGACGTGGTTTGCTGCCGACGAGATAAATGAATCCAGAAACGCCAATACACTTTCTATGGGCATATTCAATACAGAAAGAGGGTTGGTTTTTGCAGCTCTGCCCAGCAGCGGCGTTCCGACTGTATATTTCCTGAATAAGAGCGTTGGAGATCTTTTCCGTGTAGGAACAGCCTGGAAAACAAATGGCGATGTTATTCTGTATATTGATGGGCAGCAGTTTGCAACAATTGCCGGACTGGAGTGTCCACGCAAGTCCTTTGGCAATAAATGTGTTGCATTTAACCTGATTCGCAATGAAACACCTGCATTAAGCAACAGCGACAACATGGATGTTTCAATCAGCAATGTTGCCATGGGCCATTCGTATGATGATCATCCAATCGACACGATAACCTTTGAAACGATTGCAGGTGCAAACGAAAGTGAGACCAACGTTGTTTCCAATTTAACGCTTCCGCTTACTTATGCCGATCCCATTTTGGACATTGTTCATACTGCAACGTGGACAACTTCTGATCCGAACGTTATCTCAATCACAGGCATGGTTACTCGCCCGGTTTCCGGAGAAGCAAATGTTACTGTAACGGTAACGCTTGAGGATGGGGAGACAAAGGCATTTGAGCTAACCGTTCCGGGAATTTCAAACAGCAGTGGCGACGTGTTGGTTGTACGAAGAGATTATACGCCAGCCACCGGCATCGGCTTGGAGACCGATTCTTACCAATTCACATTGGATGAGGAGAATTCTTCGGTAATACGAGATTTGGGTGCAATCACCGCAATCAATGTCGTTGAGCTTCATGATGGCGATTCTTTTGCCCGGCTGAACGAAGAAGTGCTGACTTTATGGGTAAGTGATGATAATGAAACATATACCCAAGTCGAGGGCTTCAAGCTATTGCATAAAGAAAGTATCTGGTACTTGTATGGCTTTTCCGCGGAAGGCAGATATGTAAAGGTGCATTGTACCCATTATAACGGTAAAGAAGCAGATTTTTCTGGTCCTGTTGCCACAATGATAGTTGCATATAACGAAGCTGTCTTCGGTGCAGGCGGAAGCCCGTTTACAAACCTGTCACAATACATCCTCACCAACAATTCCGGAATAGAGCGATTTGACTATGCATGGCAAATCAACAAGCTCAGTCTGGGAATTAACGGAAGTGATGCATCCATCCGTGTCTTTTTAGGAGATGACCTGCTTTATCACTACGTTGAAGGAAATAACGTCTATGTCAGAGTGCCATATCTTGATGATGGGGCTTCCGTTATTCTGACAGTATTGTCCGGCAATACCGATGCAATGGATATTGCGAATAAAGAATATGTTTACGAAGTTACATATGGCACAAAAGAAGCTTGGGTAGTTAGCGACGGTGCGCACTGGATCCTTAAGTTGAACAATGGCGATATTCTCGTTCTTGGCGGCAGTAATAATATGCTTTGGCGGGCAATTTCGCATGACGGCGGGCGGACATGGACAAATAAGGCTAATATTTCATGTTCAAGCAACTATATTACCGAAGGAGGCGGATTTATTTACAACAGTGTAACTGGCAGGATAATGTTCCATGGTCATAACGTTGTAAACTGGAATGCCAGCGATATGTCTCTTTCGGATTGCGCAACCAATATTATATATTCGGATGACAACGGAGCAACATGGGCTCAGTTGGGCACTGTGCAGTCTGACTCAACTTATCTGCTTTCGTATACAGACGGCATACAGTTGTCTTGCTATGACGGAACTGGCCCGAATGTTGATTTTGTATTCCCTCTTGGTGCGCAATACAACAACAGCGGAGCATTCTGCGGAAGAGTTGCTTACTCTGCAGATGGTGGTTTAACATGGCAAACAAGCGCAACAAAGATAATCTATCAGCAGGCGGCGGCATTTGAATGTGGTGTTTCGGAGTGCACTATTCAGGAACGCTCAGATGGTGTACTGGTTCTTTTGGGGAGAAATCAAGGCAGCGGCACCAATCACTTTGCAAAATCTTATTCTTATGACCATGGCCTAACGTGGCAAACACCTGCGTCATTATCAAGCGTGTACTCTGTCAACACGCAGCCGATCATGTTTATTTACAACAACGATCCGATGTTGGCATGGGGAGGAAACAATATCCTCGGTGATAATAGTTATGTCCGCACGCCGTACAATATTGCTGTATCAGAGGATGGCATGGAAACATTCCGCAACATTCAGGATCTGTACTCAAAGTACTCACTTCAGGGCCTGACATACTATTCCAATAATCGAATCACAAATCCAACGGTACAGGTTACAGATGATGATTCTTTTGTGACCATATGGTGGAACTCTACAGATGGATGGGCAACGACAAATACGGTTGTAATGCATGTTGAGGATTTCTATGATTTCTTCTATCACTCAAAAGGTGCCTACGATTCCTTCGAGCATGGTACCGTAAGATACGAGGGATGGGAAACTGCAAGAGGTGAAGCGACGCTTTCTGATGAGCAGGCGTCTGAGGGCGATTACTCGATGAAGCTCTCGACCGCCGTTGCTGCTCGTTCAATACCGTATTTACAGAACGGGACGGTCTCAATGGATGTGTACGTCGATGCTAATGCTGAATTTACCGTAGAGCTTCAGTCAGCGTTCTCAAGTATTTACGGGTCAGGAGCTCCTGTAGGGTTCTCGGTAGAAGATTATGGTGTAACTTTCCTTGGCGCTGCATCTGAGTCTGGGTTGACGCTTCAAAACGGATGGAACAACGTCACCTTCGGTGTTCAAATGGATGCACAAATACCGACGGTTTCTATTTCAGTTAATAATTCCTCACCTGTAGTTATGCCTGTAAACCTGAACATTGGCGATTATATTACATTTATTACCATTACAAACATTGGCACAATTTACGTAGATAATATGTTGGTAATAGATGATCAAGACGCCGCCCAGCATGAAGCAATCAATGAAAGTGTTTCAGTATCAGCAAATACTACTACATTGCATGTAAATTCTTCCCCCAGTTCAGTTGTGCTTTCTGCCAGTGTCACCAATCCATGTGATGATTATTCTGGCTTGTCGTGGATCAGTAGCAATGAGGCTGTTGTTAGAGTTACAGACAACGGGAATGGAAGTGCCTTGGCATCGGCAGTAGGAAACGGTACGGCTGTGATTACTGTAATTGCCAATGACGGCAGTGGGGCGTTAGACAGTATAACAATAACTGTAAACTAATGAACCGAAAGAGCAATTAGCCAAGTCATTTTTGCTCCAAGTCCAAGCGGCTTCACTCAGCAAGGAATTTGACGATCCCATTCGGATGAATCGAATCCCTTGCTGAAGTGAAAGCTTCATGACGCGGAAAAGCTATGTTCAACATAAATAGTTTACTGCAAAAATGCTTTTTCTATTTGAAGCGAATATCAAGCTGTGTTTTTGCCACACTTCCAGCCAGGATAATTGGCGCCGAACGAATCTGTTTCTCAAATCAATTTGTTGTGTGGAAACGCACTGTGGATTTGCCGCAACAGCCCGAATGCTTTATTGTTTTTCCATGATATAAAGACCGGTTTTCTTTTGAACATGGAGCATCAAGAAAGGATGTGGTAAGCCAGTTGGCCTTCTTTTTGGCAATGTTAGGAATA
>CACYDD010000019.1 GCA_902773065.1 uncultured Ruminococcus sp.
CCGACAGAACACAGATAAACCAAAAAACAGTCTCACAGTGAATTTCGGTTCACTGTGAGACTGTTTTATCATTCAAAGGAAATCCTGAGCCGCAAGATTTTTGATTTTAGGGTAGTATTCATCAATCGTATCCGCCGCCGAAGAAAGCATATATTCAAACACTCGTTCGCTGACGTTGGATTCATAAAAGCTTGTGGTCATTTTAAAATAAACAAACCCCTCGCTTGTATCAATGCAGAAACAGCCGTCCGACAGCTGATTGTTGATGATACAGACAGCAATCGCAATATCAGTCGTATTTTCCTCGGGAATTTCAATGGGAATCGGTGAAAACAGCGTAATCAGCATTTTTGAAGGATTGATGGAAAACAGAAAATTCTGTTCAATGTCCCTTCCGCTGATGCCGCATTTCACACAAAGCTCCTTGTCATTGCTTTGAAAGCTGATATCGTTTCGTTCAAGCGTATTGCAAAGCATAATATAATTTTTCCACGATTTTGTTGATGTAATTGTCAAAACTTTTCCCCCTTTATGTATTTAAATCAGTATCTATATTTATAGCATATCTACTCCACGAAAACAAGCGAAACGGAGTGCCTCCGCTCCCGAATTTGTGCTTAAGTTTATAGAAAATTTATTATTTTAATGCCATGCCTTAAAAAGTCAGCTGATGATTGTTAATTCCTTCACTCCATGTGTTGTCAGAATCTGTGCGGCGGTTTCGTCAATCCGTTCTCCGGGCATGACAACAGGTACGCCGGGAGGACAAGGGCAGGCTGTGTCGGCAGCAATTCTGCCTGCTGCCTCCGAAAGCGATACGGTTTCAGAAGGACTGAGTATCGCTTCCCTCAAAGAAAGTACTTTTTTAGGAATATATGGCATGAAAAATTGCTCGCTCTTCTTATGAGAAACAGACATACTCTCAATTACATTCCGCACTCTTTCAAAATCTCTTTCTGAATTAAACGGTGTAAAAATCAATACCGCATTTTCTCCGTCACAGAATTCGCAGTCGATTCCGTGCGAAGCAAAATATGCTGTCTGTTTTTCTTCACCGACAATTCCGGCACAGGCGGTATTCAGCGTCAGACGCAAAGGATCACATACACCTTCGGGTTGAATGATCCCCTTTTCTCCTGCCAGTGATTTCAACTCCGTCACTTTTTCCTCGCATCTGAGATAATCCGCCTTTCCGCTGCCGCTGAGCATATAGTCAATGCAAAGATCAACAGAGGACATAATAATGTAAGACGGACTTGTTGAGCCAAAAAGCGACATTGCACTCTTGGCATTTTCGCAAAGGGCTTCATTCCCGATATTCAGTGCCGCACCGCCTGTCAGCACAGGCATGGTTTTATGCAGAGAGCAGGCAGACATATCCGCTCCCAGAGTGATCGGGTGCTGATTTTCTTTCATAAATGCAAGATGAGAGCCGTGAGCATTATCAACCAGCAGCAGGGTATCATACTGATGGCATACTTCGGCAATCGATGCAATATCGCTTAGTTCTCCATAATAACTCGGTGAGGTGATATAGCAGGCGGAAATATCAGCGTGCATTTTCAGCAGTGCTTCAATTTCATTCGGGTCTGCTCTGCAAGTATAACCGTTATTTCCCTGCGGCGTAAGCCAGACCGGTTCTATCCCCAGAAGTGCCATTGCATTAACGGCACTTCTGTGAGCATTTCTGACACAAAGTATCTTTTCGCCCCTGTCTCTTGCGGTTTTCATCATTGCCTGTATGGCAAGGGAACAGCCTCCGGCAGAAATCAGAGACCGCTTTGTACCGAACAGCTGCGACAGCAGTTTTTCGCTTTCCAGAATCACTCCGCTTGCTTCATAGAGTGCATCTGTATCGGGCAACTCTGTGTAATCAAGCCGCAGTAAATTTTCAGGGAAAAATCCGGCACATTTATGCCCGGGAGTATGAAAAGAAGAACGGTCAAGCTTGTCATGCTCTGAAAGTCTGTTGTAAAGTGGTGTTTTGCCTGTCATATGATATTCATGTTCCTTTCAAAATAATTACTGATTATGGTTAATTACCTTCCCCTTTTTTCAGAACTTTCCATTTTTCAAAAAACGGGTGCAGGAATTTGTCAAGAAGGACATAAATCAAAAATCCAATGATTGTGCCAAGGGTATTCATCCACAGGTCATCGATATCTGTTACTCTTGGCAAGGTAAGCTGAAACAGCTCAATGGTAAGTGAAATACCAAAGCCGATCAGCGTAGTTTTCAGAAACCCCGACTTTCTCCATAAAAGCGGCACAAAAAATCCCACAGGAATAAATATGCCGATATTGCCAAGAAAATTCAGAACAAAATAGTCATATGCCAGATTTCCGTTATCATTAAAACTGTCTCTGAAAATTTTTCCGGGCTGCAATACAATTTCTCCGTAATCGCCTGTATCATTAACCAGCGGCATGATTGTCTGGGAGGCAAGCCCGACAAGAAAAACAGCAAACATCCAGAACCCGATCTCATGCCATATCGTTGTCCTGATTTTCCTTTTCTGGTTGATTTTTACTGCAATGATTCTGATAAGCAATATTGCAGGGATCGCATAGATCATATACGGCAGCATATCCGCTATATAGTCTTTGAGATATTGTATGATATAATGAATGATTCGTGACATAATGTTCCTCACAATAACACATAAGATTATTAAAGCATATCACTAAATCCATCCTCCGTCAACAACAAATTACAAATTCCACAAAATATTCCGCTCACCGGCGAGCCGCCGACCCCAATATTTATTGCCGCGACATGAGAAACAAGAAAAATTTCGCCCAACCGTTTTCATGGTCAAGCGAAACTAAAATTCTATATTTTCATTGCAACATTTTCAAACAACAATTTCCTTCGGTTTTCTGCCAAACTGAAAAATTCCTCCGAAAGCATATCAGGTGTTTCTGCATTGCCACTCATATGGTGAAGCAGCATACCTCCGATACAATAGGTGAAAAATTCGGCTGTAAAATGCCTGTCGCTGAAATACACCATGCCGTCCGTTTCAGCACGCTCTGCCATATCCTCAAATACTTCTGTAAATGATTGAATGACAAATTGTTTGAATTCCATACTGTAAGGGTTATCAAGAGCATTCTGATAAAAAACAGCATCCTTTTTCACTGTTTCAAGCATCTGCAAAAATTTATCATTCAGATTTTCCGCTGTCAGGTCTTTGGCAAAAGGAATGATAATATCCTGATAACATACTTCATTCAACAGCTCATACTTATCACGGAAATAATAATAAAATACCGAACGGCTCTGTCCGCTGACACGCACAATATCACGCACACTGATATTTTTCAGCGGTCTTTCCTGCATCAGCCCTTTCAGCCCCTCACACAAGATCCTCTTCTTATTTCCCTCTTTCACCATACTTCCCCCATTTATTAATTAATAATTAATAATGAATAATTAATAATTAGTGGCATCGATTCGTTTGTTCTTCTTTTATCATTTGCTTACATTGCTCTTGAAACAGACCCTTCAACTTTCAACCTTCACCCTTCACCCTGAATAATGGTGTGCTTTGTCGAGGAGCATATCTTTGACTTTCATGAGTCTTGTTCGGCTGCTGCGGTCGTTTTCTTCCAGCTTCATGGAAATATAGCGGATCGTTTCCTCGTATCTCGGGATCATTACGTGTTCAAGAGAATTCACTCTGCGCCTTGTGCGCTCGATCTCCGCTGCCATCAGCTCACAGCTTTTTTCAATTTCTGCCAATTTTATCATATCGGGCAGCAATTCATTCAGCGACTGCACCGCATCATCAAGTTCAAAGGAAGTAAAGGCAAAACCATAGGGAAAAATACCGCCCTCGTCACTGCTTTCGCTGACGGCACTGAAAACAGGCACATCTACACTCATGATATTTTTGGCTCTTACGTCAACACCTGTCTGCTGTCCCGAGGACATCAGCGAGGAATCCAGTGCCTGCCTGCTCATAACGGCACTGGCACTGATAAAATGGGAATGACACTCCGAAAGTGCCGCTTCTACCTTGTCACGCAGCTTTTTGTTTTCCTGCACCAGTTCAATAAACTGCCGCATCAGCTCATCACGCTTGTCCTTCAGCATTTTGTGACCGCGTCTTGCGGTTTGCAGCTGTTTTTTCAGCTTTGTCATCTGCATTCTTGTCGGGTTTACATTCATGATCGCCATATCATTTCCCCCGCTTACTGCTTTCCGTAATATTCGTCAAGCATATCGTCCTTGATTCGTTTCAGTTCGCTTCTCGGCAGAATGTGAAGGAGTTTCCAGCCTGTATCAAGCGTTTCTTCAATCGTGCGGTTGGTAGTGTAACCCTGAGAAACATACTCTCTCTCAAAGGCTTCGGCAAATTCCGCATATTTCTTGTCAATATCGGTCAGTGCCGCTTCGCCAAGTACGATCATCAGTTCTCTTGCATCCTTTCCCCGTGCATACGCGGAGAAAAGCTGGTTCATAGTCGCTGCATGGTCTTCTCTTGTCCGTCCTTTGCCGATACCCTTATCCTTCAATCGGGAAAGTGACGGCAGAACATCGATCGGCGGCGTAATGCCCTTTCTGTAAAGCTCACGGCTGAGAATAATCTGTCCCTCTGTGATATATCCCGTCAGGTCAGGGATCGGGTGGGTTTTATCATCCTCAGGCATGGTAAGAATGGGAATCAGGGTAATTGAGCCGTCTTTTCCCTTTTGTCTGCCTGCACGTTCATAAAGAGTGGCAAGGTTGGTATACATATAGCCGGGGTAGCCGCGCCGTCCGGGAACTTCCTTTCGTGCGGCGGAAACCTCACGCAATGCATCGGCATAGTTGGTGATGTCCGTCATGATGACCAGAACATGCATACCCATATCAAAAGCCAGATACTCTGCCGCTGTCAGTGCCATTCTCGGCGTAGCAATACGCTCAATGGCAGGGTCGTTGGCAAGGTTGACAAACATAACGGTTCTGTCGATCGCTCCTGTTTCCTTGAAGGATTGTACAAAATAATCCGATTCTTCATAGGTAATACCCATTGCGGCAAATACCACTGCAAACTGTTCGTCTTTACCACGCACTGCCGCCTGTCTTGCAATCTGTGCGGCAAGCTGTGCATGAGGAAGTCCCGACGCGGAGAAAATCGGCAGTTTCTGACCACGCACCAATGTATTCAGTCCGTCTATTGCGGAAATACCCGTCTGTATGAATTCCTGAGGATAATCCCTTGCAGCAGGATTCATAGGTGTACCGTTGATATCCAGCCGTTTTTCGGGAATAATCGCAGGACCGTCATCGATCGGGTTTCCGAGTCCGTCAAATACTCTCGAAAGCATATCCCCCGACACAGGCAGCTCCATGGATTTACCGATAAAGCGTACCTTTGACTGTGCAAGGTTGATGCCTGCCGCTGAATCAAACAGCTGAACAAGTGCATTTGTGCCGTCTATTTCCAGTACCTGACAACGTCGGATCTCACCGTTCGGCAGTTCGATCTCTCCCAGTTCGTTATAGGTCACGCCCTCCACATCGCTTACCATCATCAGAGGCCCTGCAACCTCTCTGATGGTACGGTATTCCTTCGGCATCAGTCCTCACTCCTTTCCAGTACATCTTTGATTTCCTTCTCCAAAATCGCACAGATCGATTCAAATTCCTGATCGATATTTGCTTCTTCCTCATATTTGAAACGTCCGATTCTTTCACGAACCAGTATTCCCACAAGCAAGTCGATATTCGCACCGTTTTCCAATGCTTCAAGTGATTTATCATAACAGCGCAGAATGGCTCTCATCATCAGCACCTGTTTTTTCAGCGAGGTATAGGTATCAACAGAATCAAAAGCGTTCTGGTGGAGATAGTCCTCACGAATCGCTCTTGCGGTTTCAAGTTTCAGTCTGTCAGGAGCGGACAGTGCATCCATACCGACAAGGTTAACGATTTCCTGTAATTCTGCTTCGTCCTGTAACAGGGCAAGAAGTCTGCCCCTCAGCTCCATAAAATCTTCGGACGCATTTTCCTTGTACCACTGTGCAAGCTGGTCTGTATAAAGTGAATAGCTAGTCAGCCAGTTGATTGCCGGGAAATGACGCTTGTAGGCAAGGCTCGCATCCAGTCCCCAGAACACCTTGACAATTCGCAGGGTTGCCTGAGAAACAGGCTCGGAAATATCACCGCCGGGAGGAGAAACCGCTCCGATTACGGACAATGCCCCCTCGGTATTATCCGTACCGTTTACAATGACACGCCCTGCTCTTTCGTAAAACTGTGCCAGTCGGCTGCCGAGGTAAGCAGGATAGCCTTCTTCACCGGGCATTTCTTCCAGTCGTCCCGACATTTCACGCAATGCTTCCGCCCAGCGTGAAGTGGAATCCGCCATGAGTGCTACTGTATAACCCATATCCCTGAAATATTCCGCAATGGTAATACCTGTATAAATCGAAGCTTCTCTTGCGGCAACAGGCATATCGGAGGTATTGGCGATCAGTACGGTACGTTCCATCAGGGAATTACCTGTTCTCGGGTCTTTCAGCTCGGGGAATTCGTTCAGAACATCTGTCATTTCGTTGCCGCGCTCGCCGCAGCCGATATAAACAATAATATCTGCTGCCGCCCATTTTGCAAGCTGATGCTGTACGACCGTCTTACCCGAACCAAACGGTCCGGGAACAGCTGCAACACCGCCTTTTGCAATCGGGAACAGGGTATCAATCGTTCGCTGACCCGTTGTCAGAAGAATATCGGGCGAAAGCTTTTTCTTGTACGGTCTGCCAATACGGACAGGCCATTTTGTTGCCATTCGGATATTTTCCTTTTTGCCGCTGTTGTCAAGCACTGCTACAGTATCATCTATGGTGAAATCGCCCTCTTTGATTTCCGTAACCGTACCGCCTGCATGATTTGGCACAAGAATTTTATGCACAACGGCATTGGTTTCCTGCACCGTACCGATGATATCACCGGCAGCGACCTTATCGCCTTTTTTCACCTTCGGTACAAAGTGCCACTTTTTCTTATGGTCAAGTGACGGCACTTCCACACCTCGTGTCAGATTATTGCCCGCGACCCTCATAATTTCATTCAGAGGACGCTGTATTCCGTCATAGATCGCACCGATCAGACCCGGTCCCAGCTCCACCGAAAGCGGTGCGCCTGTGGATTCCACTTCTTCCCCCGGACCAAGTCCCGATGTTTCCTCATAGACCTGAATACTTGCCTTGTCGCCGTGCATTTCAATAATCTCACCGATCAGTCTGTGACGGCTTACCCTGACAACATCAAACATATTTGCATTTCGCATTCCCTCCGCAATAACCAGAGGTCCTGCCACCTTTGTAATAACTCCGCTTGTCAAATCACACACACCTTCTGTCTGACTAAAATCTTATTTAAACAAAATATCTGAGCCTACAGCTTGTTCCACAAATGCCGAAAGACGTTTTGTGCCGATCCTCGTATTGCCGCGTGTACCCGGAAGAGGAATCACAGCAGGAACAGCCGTTTCGGAAAAACGCTGAATTTCCTTTTGTGCGGCTTCATACAATTCTTCTGTGATGTAAACGACCGCATAACGGTCTTTTTCGGCAATTTTTTTGAATACCGCCGCCGCATTTTCGGGACTGTCACATATCACGGCATCTATCCCTACTGCACCAAAGCCTTTCACGCTTTCGCTGTCGCCGATAAAGGCAATATTCTTAACCATAGAGATCACGCAGCCTTTCTCTTATTTTATCCTGTGACGTTCTTGTTTTAATGCCGCCCGAAATAATGTGCACAGCTTTTCTTTCGTATTCACAGCCGAGATAATATCCGAAAAGTGCTTCCGCTCCTTCATTGGAAAATCTGCATTTTTCCCTTGCAAGTCTGATAAGCTTGTTTTCTGTAAATTTCTCAAATGCCGCCGCACTTTCTTCATAGCATTTTATCGCTTTATGACAGTCGTAAGCAGTTACTTTTTCAAGATATTTTACCAACACTTCACTGCCCGACATTGCCTTTTCCGTGATTTTACGTTTGTCAAAATCTTCCCATTCGCACAGGACATTTTCAAAATAGTCCATAGAGGCTTTGCATCTTGCTCCTCTTAATGCTGTTTTGATATTGGCATAAAAAACGAATGTACGGAAATATTGCAACAGAAATTCCGAGCCTGATTTTTCGCCCTCTTTTAGCAACATTTCAAGCACGGCTCTGTCAATGATACCGTCACCGAGTCTTGCGTCCTTGCTCCTTGCAATAATATCATAGGCTTCCCCTGCCGCTTTGGCAAGCGGTTCGGGAAAGATACCGAATTTTTTATGCTCTGCTGCCTGAGTCAGTTCTCTGGTATCAATCGTACACGGTTCAAGCAAAAGTCCGTCATAGCTCTTATCAAACATCAGACCTTTTAGGATTGTTTTTAAATTGTGAATATCATTTTGCAAAAGGAACGGATAAAAAACGGACATATCGGGCGCAATGCTGCGGAGATATTTCCACATATTTTCTGCATTGCTTTCAAGTATCTCATCCGTTGTTTTGCCCTCGCCGTAACCTTTATCTTTCAGAAAACGCACCAGTTCGCTTTCGCTTTCAAGGCTGAGCATCTGTTCGAGATCAGCATGGGAAAACAATCGTTTCTCCCTTGCACGTACAGAACCGATAGAAAATTCATACGATAACCCCATACAAATTCCCCCTTATTCCCTGAAAAGCTCACAGCTGATGATATCCTCGATTTCTTCCCGTCTGTCGGCAATCAGAGCAGAAAATGTCATATTTTCCTCGATCTCGCCGTTTTTCAGAATAAAGCCGCCGTCAATGCTGCTGTCGGGCTGTTTTGCTATTTTCGCCGCAATGCCAAGGGCAGAGATTTCCGAATGAAACTCTTTCGGCAGCCTTTTCAGGTCTTTTGCATTGAAATACAATACGCCTTCCTTATTCTCCAGCTTTGCCGCAAGCTTGGCAAGATAAGCAAAATATTCCTTATCGGGCATAGAAAGCAGATACTTATGGATATGTGCCACCGCTTTTTCTATTTCACTGCGTTTTGCTTTCAGTACGGCATTCCGTCTTTCCAGTTCTTCACGGCTCTGATAAGCTTTGCGTAATTTATCCGCCTGCATACGGACTTTGTTTTCACCGCTGTGACGAATCTCCTCCGCCTGCTTTTCCGCTGTTTCTATAGCTTCACGATAGACTTTATCGGCATCTGCGGTGATCTGTGCGATTCTTTCCTCGCTCTCCTGTCGGATACTCGACAGTATTTTTTCGCCGCTGCTCATTCATTTCCCACCTTTACTATTTTTTTTGAGTGTGGAGTGTGGAGAGTGGAGTGTGGAGTTGTTCTCCTTTTCAAGTTTAGTATATTTAGTATAAAACGATTGTTTCATCTCAACTCTTAACTCTCAACTCTTTTTTAAACTCTTTTTTACATTTCAATACCGGGGATGGAGATCACCATAAGGAGAGAAACAATGAATGCGAGAAGTGCATAAATTTCAACGAGGGTAATGGAAACCATTGCCTTGGAGAAATTCTTTTCGTCCTTTGCACACATGGAAATACCTGCCACTGCCGCTTTTCCCTGTGCAAAGCCTGAGATCATACCGCCGATACCGATAGCAAGCGAAGCCGCCAGATAGGAAAGTCCCTGCATGAGCGTGGGTGCATTGCCGCCGAGAATCCCGCAGTTGATCATGATCAGAAAGCCTACAATAAAACCGTAAAGTCCCTGTGTACCGGGAAGAAGTGTCAGCACAAGCATTTTACCGAACATAGACGAATCCTCCGACAGCACCCCCATTGAAGTCTGTGCCGCACTGCCGACACCCTTTGCCGATCCGATTCCTGCAAAAACCGTTGCGATCGTTGCCGCTAAAATTGCAAAAAGCATACCATTCATAATATTGACCTCCGAATTTCATTCATGATGTTTGTTATTGATTTTAAAGTTTTTACTGTTTAATGCAAACGGCTCAAATGCTTTGCCGCCGCCTTCATAGAATTTACTGAACATTTCCACATACTGCAAACGCATTGTATGAACATAAGAACCGAGTGCATTCAATCCGATTGTTATAGCGTGACCGATAATGAAAATCACGATCATAAAGATAATGCCGAATACATTTGTTCCCATCAGCGTGGAAAGCATATTGAACACCTGTGCCATAACGCCTGTGGTTAGACCGAGTGCAAGAAGTCTGGAATAGCTCAACAAATCGCTGATATAGCTTGTAATATCATACAGAGAAGCCACACCGCCGACAAGCTTTCCGAAAATACCTTTTTTCTCCCGTCCCTGTGTCAGCAAAAGCCCCACAGCCGAAGCAATCGCAATTCCTTCACCGATATAAACAAGTATCTGACCTGCCGCCATACCTGCTGCAAGAACAGCAAAACCAATCAGCATTGTCATCCATAAGCCTGTATCAAAAAACGCCTTTGCATATTCTTTCTGTTTCAGGCAGATATAGAATTTGCAGCCCATCCCCACAAGGATATGCACCAGTCCCAGACCGATCGACATGATCATAATGGTCAGTGCGTCTTTCTGTGTATCGAGGATCGGCCACGGAAGTAATTGCTGCATGGTTATCTCATTGCCTGTCACAAGCTTATAGATTACAGCAGGTGCATCACCAAAGATACTGCCAAACACAAGCCCCCAGAATACGGTGAAAATACCGCAGTACTGAAACAATTTCAGATTATTCCTCATTTTTTTGTCAGGCTTGAATACCTTTATCGCAACAGTTGTTGCAATGATCATCAGCAATCCGTAGCCTGCATCGGAAAACATCATTCCGAAAAAGAAATAAAAGAAAAACGCCAGCATTGGTGTCGGATCGATATCTTCGTGAGACGGCGGCGAATACATTGTTACAATGCTTTCCGCCGGTTCTGTGAATTTATTGTTTTTCAGTTTGACAGGTGCGTTTTCATCCGCGTCCTCAAACTCCACAATACAATCTGCTGTTTTTTCGCAAAGTGCCGCAAGTGTCTGACTGTCCTCCTCGGGAACATAACCGTACAGCACAAAAATATGTTTTGTCTGGTCAAGAGTCGAGATCACCTTATACTTTTCTGCACGAAACTGAAAATAATCCTGTGTGTCCCGGATCATATTCCTGTATTTGACATATTTTTCAATCGACTTCTGTATCTTCTCTGTTTTTTCAATCAGTTCTTCATCCTTCTGTTTCAGCCGCCGCACTTTTTCCATCGGTGTGCGTGAGGTGGGATTAAGCGGTCGGGTAAAGCCTAAACTCCGCAGGGCATTTTCTGTCTGCTGTTTCTGCCTTTTCGGTGTATAAAGCACCACACAGGTAAGATTGGAAGAAGAAAACAGAATTTCATATTCAAATACGATTTCCGTATTTTCCTTTGCCAATGCCTCTGATAATGATACCTCATCATACATTCTCGGAAAACTGCCGATCAGTACCGCCGTTGAAGCGGTATCTGCCGTATTCATCGGTATATCAAGGTCTTTCCACGGCTCAAGCTGTGCTGTCTGCGTTTTGATCCGCACCCGTTCTGCGGCAATATCCGCCCTTTGCTTTTCAAGGTCGCATATTTTTGTACAGACCCCTATCACCTTAACAGAGCTTGCCGCAATTTTTCCGATATCATCGGCTTCGATTTCTCTTCTCCCCCTAAAAGAAGAAAGCAATCCCTTTTTCTCAGGAAAATCTTTATCAAGGATTTTCAGTGCCTGCTCCGTAAGCATTTTATTTTTCTCAAACTGCCGGATCTGCGCTGTTGTATCGGTACGTTCAAAGCCGCCTTCCGCTTCGTCCATCTGCCTGATATGAACCAGCTCACTGTCCTGCAAATGCTCCAGAAGCCGCTTCCTGTCCTTCTTCAACGCAATAATCCTGACACTTTTCATTTTCATTTTCGCCAAACTACCACCACCTTTTCAATGTGCAATGATTTGCTCCATAAGTTCTTTGCCAAAAGAGAACTTCTTCAGCATCTTCAAATTGTTTCTATCACAACTGAACCCTGAACCCTGAACCCTGAATCCTGAATCCTAAATCCTGAATCCTCATTTCACAAGTGCCTCCAGAACCAATGTTGTCACCCTGTCTGTATTTTTTTTCGCTTTTTCGGACAGCACGTCACATTCCGCCTGCATTTTTTTCTTTTCCTTTGCAAGGTTCTTTTCTGTACTTCCGAGTATTGCCGAACGGTCGTCCTCCAGCATTTTTTCAACCTGCCGGTGAGCCTCTGCAACGATATCGGCTGCATCTGTTTTCGCCTGCTGCTTTTTGACTTCGGCTTGATTTCTTGCCTGCGATTCCTCCGCCTTGCATTTTTCTTCGGTTTCCAGAACCTTTTTGATAAATTCGCTTGCCATTTCATCCCTCCTCAATCATACTTTCTATATTATATAATATTTTTCATAACAAAATATCAGGTGCATAACCACAGTGGACAATTTCGCGCTTAAGTCTTTGAAATTTACAAATTCATCGCCGCGTTTTAATTTTATTTCAAAACATGGAAAAAATCTGCGTGACCGCACGGGACAATTTCGCAACTGCTTACCGAGTGGGGGCTTTCCACATATCGACAACATAGCG
>CACYDD010000020.1 GCA_902773065.1 uncultured Ruminococcus sp.
AAACGAAAATAATGTTATACTTTAATGTATGTTGTTATGCTGAAATGCCAAAAATAATGGCATGGAGGTATGATGATCATGAGTTCAGGTAAAAAAAATAAACCATACAGCAGTGTTCTCAGTCTGTCGGAACATCCCGATATTCCCGAAACAGCTGAGGCAGAGGAAATTGAAACACCGGGACTGACAGGAAGTATTATAGAATCGGGTTCGATTATTTCCGCCTGCGGCGACTATACGGTGCAGTGTCTGACGATTATCGGTCAGATTGAGGGGCATTACATTCTCTCTCCACAAAACAAGACAACCAAATATGAGCATATTATCCCTCAGCTGGTTGCGGTTGAACAAAACGATCATATTGACGGTCTTCTTATCATTCTTAATACTGTCGGAGGAGATGTAGAGGCAGGTCTTGCAATCGCAGAGCTTGTTGCAGGAATGACAAAGCCTGTTGTTTCTCTTGTTCTCGGCGGAGGTCATTCTATCGGTGTACCGATCGCTGTTGCGGCCAAAAAATCATTTATTGCAAAATCCGCTACCATGACGATACACCCCGTTCGCATGAATGGTCTTATGTTGGGCGTTCCGCAGGCTTTTGAGTATTTTCAGCGTATGCAGAGCAGAATTACCACCTTTGTTACAGATAATTCCGATATTTCGCCCGAAAAATACAACGAGCTTGCCATGAACACCGATGAGCTTGTGATGGATATCGGAACGATTCTTGACGGCGAGGATGCTGTTGATGTCGGTCTGATCGGCAGTATCGGAACACTCAATGATGCGGTTTCGACACTTTACGAGATGATAGACGAGACAAGAAAAAAAACAAAAAGGAAAAATACAAAGAAAAAGAAAAACGGAAACTGACATATTTTTCCGGGCGGCGGAATAAAATAGTTTCGCCGCAGTTAAATTCAGGAGGTACATAGTTTTATGGACATATTTCAGGCAATTATTCAGGGTATTATTCAGGGTCTGACAGAATTTCTGCCCGTTTCAAGCAGCGGGCATCTGACAATCACACAGCATCTTTTCGGCATGGAGGAAGATAATCTCTTTTTCTCGGTCATGCTCCATATCGGCACACTTGCTGCAGTGGTCGGAGTCTATGTTAAGCTGATCGCAAGTCTTTTAAAAGAATTCGGTCTGATGGTAAAGGATATCTTTACCGGAAAGTTCAAATGGAGTAAAATGAGCAACGAAAGAAATATGGTCATGATGCTGATCATCGGTCTTGTTCCCCTCTTCCTTCTCTTTATCCCGATTCCCGGAACAGATATGAAAATCAAGGATCTTGCTGATATGTTCTCCAAAAGCGGCTATTTTATCGTTGTGGGAATATCACTGATGACAACAAGCCTGCTTCTGTTCCTCGGTGACAGAAAAAACAAGAAAACAACACAGACTTATAAAGAAAAAGGGATGCTGCGCAAAGGCGGAGCAGGAAGAAAAAGATATAATGTCACAGATGCTCTGACAGTAGGCATTACACAATGCTGTGCGGCAATCTTCCCCGGTGTATCCCGCTCAGGTTCAACACTTGTCGCAAGCGAACTCAGGGGGATCAACAAGCAAACGGCTCTTGACTATTCCTTCCTTCTCGGTACACCTGCGATTGTTGCTGCTGCGCTTCTGGAAGGAAAGGACGCTCTTTTCCCCGATAACGGCGAAGCTGTTACCATAGATTATCTTCCTGTGATCGTTGGAATGTTCATTGCAGCTTTTGTCGGATTTATTGCGATCAAGCTCTTTAAGTGGCTTCTCAAAACCGACAGAATGTATATCTTTATCATCTATACAGGTGTGGTCGGAGTTGCAATTCTGATCATCAGTATTATTGAACTGACAAACGGCGTTAACCTCTTTACAGGTAATCCGTTGATATTCTGAATATTTATTATGACTCGTAATTTTATTACAAGCCGATCGGGCAGCACAGTGATGTTGCCCGATTGCTGTCGTTTATCGCTCACAGGAGGTAAAAGCTATGGCGAACAGTCCATCGTCAAAAAGCACAAAAGGCAATACAAAAAGAAAATCTTCTGCTAAAAAAGGCGGTTCGGGTTCTAAAACGTCGGCAGCAAAAAAACAGGCGGCCGCAAGAGCTGAATGGGAATACCAGCGAAGAAGATTTATGATCGCAATCGTATTATTTGTCTTATCTATTCTCTTTTTACTGATTTTTTTTATGCCCGGAGAAAAACTCTGGCTTTCTTTGCATGAACTTTATCACGGT